>CANAXK010000090.1 GCA_947365485.1 uncultured bacterium | reverse complement strand
TTAAAACCCTTCTCGATAACGGATTTGCGCTCTGGGATGTTATAAAATCATGTCAGAGGACCGGGAGTCTGGATTCCAACATACAAAACGAAGTGCCCAATGACATTGAGGGGTTGCTCAAAAAGTATACAGGGATAGAAAAAATTTGTCTTAACGGAAGCAAGGCTTACACAGCATTCCGGAAACATTTTCCGGAGATATCAGGCGAGTATGAATGTTTCAAGCTTCCATCCACCAGTGCTGCGAACGCATGCTGCAGGTTTGAGGGGTTGTATGAAGAGTGGAGGCGGGCGGTGGGTTGATATAAATTTACATCGGATTGAATACTAAAAAAGAGCCTTTCGGCTCTTTTTTAAATTGGTGGACTATTTGCATCGGTATTCGAACTCACTAAGTTTTCAAGAATAAAGATTGATATAGAAAAACGTATTTTTTATGTATATTTTAATTTAAAACTTGTTGCTTGATTTTCTTTCTTAATTCATTGCAGTCAATTTTATTCTTGCGCACATATATAAGAAACTTTATTTCTTCAAGTGTCAATTCTCTTTCTATAATATATTCTTCAACTTCTTGTTCTAATGATTCAAATTCTTGTAATAATTTTTGTATTTCTTCTTTATTTTCCATATCTGTTCTTATATCATATAAAGATTTATTTTAATAACTGGCTTGTTGTTTAATTTTTTATCATTAATATTTTTTCCTTTCATGAATTATGCAAATAGTTCTTTTAGTTTTATACTGGCCAAATTGAGTGTTAATCAACGAGACAAGAAAACTTTTATGTGCTACAATAATCTAAATTTAAAAGGTTAAATTCATGGAATCAAACGAAATAAATATATATTGTGATGAAAGTTGCCACTTGCAAAATGACAAACAAAAAGTAATGGTTTGGGGTGGAATTATTTGTCCATGTAATAAAACAAAAGAAATATTTAAAAGAATAAGAGAAATAAAATATAAGCATCTAAAAAATAATCAATTTGAAATAAAATGGACAAAAGTTTCATCTAGTAAATTAAATTTTTATTTAGATATAATTGATTATTTTTTTGACAATTCGGATTTAGCATTTAGAGGACTGGTTGTTCCAAATAAAGATGTTCTTAAATTTAGTAATGCTGAAGATTTTGATAAATTTTATTACAAAATGTATTATACAATGTTAAAAACTATATTTAAACCCAGCAATGCTTACAATATTTATTTGGACATAAAAGACACAAATGGACCTAAAAAAATTGAAAAACTAAAAGAATGCCTAGAAAATAAGATGGCACAGCATTATTCTTTCAGAGGAAAAGTAATTAACAAAATTCAAGAAGTAAAATCACACCAAGTGGAACTAATTCAATTATCAGATTTGATTATTGGAGCTATTGCTTACATAAACAGAGGGATGGATAGTAGCGTTGCAAAGAAAAAATTAATATCTAGAATTAATGAAAGAGGATATACTCTTACAAAATCTACATTATTAAGAGAAGAGAAATTTAATCTATTCAAATGGCATGGGGACGAAGATAATGAATTTTAAATTTTCTTGGTTGCCCAAATTATTTGAATATGATGAGCTTATTCCTTTTGAAGATTATTACGAACAAGTTTATGAAATATTTAAAAAAGATTTCATGGAATCAAGACCTATATTAAATAATAAAAATATTGGTTTGCAAAAAGAACCTATTGTTAATGGAAAACCACAAACTTTCCATCATATGACAACTGAAGATATAACTAATAAAGATGGTAGCATAACAAGAAGTATAGCAAAAGATAGATGTGAAAGAATTGCTTGGAATAGAGCAATTATTGAGTCAAATTATAGTGGTTTAAAGATTTTCAAAGAAAAGCGTTCAAATAATAGAAAAAATTTAGTTATATGGTTTGAAGAAAAAGACTTTGTAATAATATTAAGGGAAGCGCCTACCTATTATGTATTTATAACTTCTTACCCTATAAAATACAAGCACAAAAAGAAACAATTGCAAAAATCATATGAAAAATATCTAAAAGCAGAAACCGCCCTAAAAAAGGCGGATTCGACACTCTTTCTACACTAACATCTTTCGAATGGTAGATGAGCTAATTACATTATGCCATACTTTATGTAAAAAGTAAAGATATTTTGTAAAAAATTGTTACAATTATCTTGACAGTTTCAGAAAAAGTCTGTATCATGTAAAAATTTTCCATGCCTTATTAAAAGCTTTTGAGTTCGAGTCTCTTAACCATGTATTTTCAATGCAAATTCCTACAAGCCTTATGTTTATTGAACAAGATACTTATTTTGTTATTATAAAAATATAAAAATCACTCGAACACCTTAAAACTCAATAATAGTAATAAAAAAGACCGTATAAAACGGTCTTTTTTTAATTGGTGGAGGTTAGGAGATTCGAACTCCTGACCCCCTGCGTGCAAAGCAGGTGCTCTACCAGCTGAGCTAAACCCCCACAAGGGATAACCTTTATTCTTTTGAAATATCGGCTACATTTATTATAATACATGATGAATTTTTTTTGTAAAGGGGGTAAGTTAAATTTGTAAGAAATACGTCTGGCTAGTCCGCATGGTGAAATAGGACTACAACTTCTTCACAATCTCTTCCAGACAAATCTTCACATGCGCATAATTCAACCCGCCCTGCAAATACGCAACATAAGGCGCGCGCATCGGGCCATCTGCCGAAAGCTCAATTGTAGAACCCTCCACGAACGTACCACCAGCCATGATTACTTTGTCCTCATAACCGGGAATGTATTCAGGAATCGGTGTGACATACCCGTTAATCGGCGACAACGACTGGATTGTACGGCAAAATTCTTCCAAAGGCTCAGGAGCCCCGAAAATTATGTTCTGGATAATATCCGTCCGCTTTTCGTCATACCTTGGTGCTGAATTAAACCCGATGTCCTCAAAAACTTTCGCAGCCAGAATCGCGCCCTTTACCGCCTCTGAAACAATCGACGGTGCCATAAACAAGCCCTGAAAAATCAACCGGTGCTGGTTAAACATTGCCCCGCCTTCTGAGCCGATACCAGGTGCTGTAAGCCGGTTCGCAGCGCGCTCTACGTAAAGCTCTTTACCAGCAATGTAGCCGCCGGCTTCCACGATTCCACCGCCCGGATTCTTTATCAATGAGCCTGCAATCAAGTCTGCGCCGACTTCTAAAGGCTCGCGTGAGTCGACAAATTCGCCGTAGCAATTATCCACAAAGCAGATGCAATCAGGGTTTTTAGATTTTACAATCTTGCAAATTTTTTCGATTTCGTCGATTTGAAGCGATTTTCTGGTCGAATACCCTTTTGAGCGCTGAATCAAAACCATTGTTGTTGAAGAATCAACCATTTCCTCAAGCTTCTGGTAATCAATTTCCATCCCTCCTGCAAGCGGGACTTCATCATACAAAACCCCGTTCCCGATAAGCGAAGAGCGCTTTGTCTCCTCATCTCCTGCTGTTCCGATAACTTCCTGCATTGTATCATAAGGTGCGCCGGCAACAGAAATCAGT
The DNA here is from genome assembly GCA_947365485.1 of uncultured bacterium. GTDB lineage: Bacteria > Cyanobacteriota > Vampirovibrionia > Gastranaerophilales > Gastranaerophilaceae > CAG-196. The sequence continues at coordinate 3,796 of CANAXK010000090.1, read as the reverse complement.
TTGTCTCCGTGTCGCAGGTTGCCAAACAAAGCGCAGGCAAGAGTGTGGGTGCCTGACGCAAAATGGATTCTTACAAGTGCTTTTTCAGCGCAGAAAACCTGTGCAAAGACTTTGTCCAAAACCTCGCGTCCCAAATCGTCATGGCCGTAGCCTGATACGGTGTAGAAGTGTTCCGGTGCAACACGGTTATCAAAGAATGCCTTAAGCACTTTTCGCTGGTTAAAGTCCCTTATTTCGTTTATTTTTTCGAACTCTTTTTCGAGAGTTTTTTCGGCTAGTTTAAAATCGTAGTTCATAATACCCCTCACCCCAACCCTCTCCCACAAGGGGCGAGGGAGTACGCCCAATCCGGCGCAATAACTCAACGTCCTTCCAATCAGTAATCCCACCATTGAGGCAGACCCGTAGTCTTTATTCCAACCAGTAACCCTACAACTGGCTGTCGACCAAATATATTTACCTCCACCTAGGTGTCGATGTTTGTTGCATATACAGCGTTTGATTCGATAAAGTCACGACGCGGCTCAACCTTGTCACCCATCAGGATGTCAAACAACTGGTCGCACATCATCGCATCTTCAATGTTAACCTTCAACAGCGTTCTTGTCTCAGGATCCATTGTTGTTTCCCAGAGCTGCTGAGGCATCATTTCACCAAGACCTTTGAACCTCTGGATTGCAAGCCCCTTCTGACCTCTGTCGTCAACAATCTTTTGAAGTTGTTCAAACGATGTGATTTCTGTTTCGCCGTTCTCTGACTCAAGAATAAGCTTTTCTTCTTCCTCAATCAGGAAATCCCTGATAAGTGGATAAGAATTTTTCAAACGCCTAAACTCGTTGCTCTTTATAATGTTTGCAGTGATGAACTCATGCTCGTTTTCAAACAAATCAAGCTGGATAGAATACTTCGCATTCTCCGGATTGTACTTGAGAGAAACAGCGTAATTCTTCGCCTCTGAAACATTGTAATTTTCTGCGTGGTCCTTGAGATAATGGTCAAGATAAGAAATAACCTCGTTCATCTTAGCCTGATCCTCAAAATCTTCCGGTTTAACATCAGAACGGATAAGACCTCTAAGCACAACAGATGGAATGATGTTCAAAATCGGATTGTTATAAGCCTTGTAAAAAGACGCCATGTTAGAAATCAGAGTCATCAATTCTTCGCCTGATTTAACCCTTGATTTTGTTTTGTCAGAAAGACTCAAAGACTTAATCCCGCGCTCTTTCAACATCTTGTCAAGCGCATGCTCGTCATAAAGGTATTCCGCAGTCTTTCCCTGTGTTACCTTGAACAAAGGCGGCTGCGCAATGTATACGTACCCGTTTTCAATAAGAGGTTTTGCATACCTGAAGAAGAAAGTCAGAAGCAAGGTTCTGATGTGCGCACCGTCAACATCAGCATCGGTCATGATGATAATTTTGTGGTAACGCAACTTGTCAAGGTTGAACTCTTCTTCGTTCTTGCTAATCGTGATACCGAACGCCTGCACCATGGACTGGATTTCGTTGTTAGCATAAATCTTGTCCAAACGCGCTTTTTCAACGTTCAAAATCTTACCTCTTAGAGGCAAAATCGCCTGAAACATTCTGTTTCTGCCCTGCTTTGCAGACCCGCCAGCTGAATCACCCTCAACAATGTAGATTTCGCATTTTTCAGGCTCGCGGTTTGAACAGTCGGCAAGCTTACCCGGAAGCGTGGAGTTTTCAAGCACTGATTTTCTTCTTGTAAGCTCTCTTGCTTTACGTGCTGCCTCACGCGCTCTTTGTGCCTGAAGTGTTTTTTCAATGATAAGCTTTGCAAGCTTAGGGTTGAACTCTAACCACTCCTGCAATTTTTCTCTTACAACATCCTGAACAGCAGGCATAACCTCGGAGTTACCGAGCTTTTCTTTTGTCTGACCTTCAAATTCAGGGTTCTCAATTTTTACTGAAACGATTGCTGTCAAACCTTCACGAACATCGTCGCCTGAAAGGTTTTGTTCAGAATCCTTGAGGATTTTGTTTGTTCTTGCGTAATCGTTCAAAACACGTGTAATAGCGTTACGGAAACCTGTTAAGTGGGTTCCACCCTGGTGGGTGTTGATGTTGTTTGCAAACGAAAGAATTGATTCGTTGTAAGAATCAGTGTACTGCATTGCAACCTCAACCTTGATTGTGCCAACGATTTTTTCCATGTAGACAGGCTCGTCAAACATAACAGTTCTGTTCTGGTTAAGAAACGCAACATAGCTTCCGATACCGCCTTCGTAATGGAAAGTCTCTTCTTTGCCGCCCTTGTTGTCATGGAGGATGATTTTTAAACCCTTGTTAAGGAACGCCATTTCTCTGAAACGAGTTGCAACAATGTCAACATCGATTTCGGTTGTTTCTGTAAAGATTTCAGGGTCGAGCCAGAAAGTTGATTTTGTACCGGTTTTTGTTGTCGCAACAGTTTTTTCAACCTGTGCAACCGGCTCGCCTCTAAGGTATTGCTGACGCCAAACGTAGCCGTCACGTGAAACTTCGACAACCATTTTTTCAGAAAGCGCGTTTACAACAGACGCACCAACGCCATGAAGCCCGCCTGACACTTTGTAACCGCCGTCGCCAAACTTTCCTCCTGCGTGAAGCACTGTGTGGACGATTTCGAGTGCTGATTTGCCTGTTTCGGGTTTAATGTCAACTGGAATACCGCGCCCGTTGTCTTCAACAGTAACGCTGTTATCCTTGTTGATAGTAACGTGGATTTCTGTACAGTAGCCCGCGAGCGATTCGTCGATTGAGTTGTCCACGATTTCGTAAATACAGTGGTGCAAGCCTCTTTGTGAAGTTGACCCGATATACATACCAGGACGCATTCTAACCGCTTCCAAACCCTCTAATACACGTATATTACTAGCGTCATACCCTTGTGCCATTAATCCCCCTTTTTATATCATTCTGGCGGGGTTCATTCCGCCCGCCTACCAGCCTGTTTTTCCACTTCTCCGAACCCCTTTGGAACAGACTACTAACGGAAAAGTTTTCTATACTTATATTGTAGCACAAAAATATTTTAGGAGTGTTTTTTTACATAATCTTTAATAAGCGTCGCGCCGAGATTACCGGCAGTGCGGTTTTGCTCTTCTGCAAGTTTCTTAAATTTTTCAAATACTTCCGGCTCTATTAGTAATACAAATCGTTTTTTAGTTGTGCTCATGTTATTACACCCTTTACAAACTTTTTATCATTTTATTACAACTAAATTAACAAAACAATTTCAATAAAATTACAACCATGTTACAATTCATGTGCAACTAAATTACAACAGGAGAAAAATATGAACTTAAAACCTTTATACATCTTCAAAGACGCGCTCGAATTGGTGCGAAAGAACAACATACTAATCGAGCTTTTGTTCAGTTATTGCAAACTCCGCGAAGAGGAGGACATTTGCGAAGCTGACACCATGCTTGAGATTTTGACCATGCTAAAGGCTAACCACGCCGAGTTTTTGAAGGAAATGTATTCTGGAGAAGACAAATTTTGCGCGCTGCTTCTTGAAAAAGAGTTGTTAAAATAGACTCTCTTGATTTTTTGGTATTTAATTGTTAAGATTAATAAGTCCATGACAATTGAATATATTTTATACTTTTCACGGGCCTGTGGCACTCTGCCGAAAAAAATGCGAACCGTTGAGCATTTTTTGATAGGTAGGTAGCGCAGGAAACGGAGTTTCCCCGCTAGCGCTGCGCCTGACGAAAAATTTTGTATTATACGCCACGGGCCTGTGGCGCAGCGGTAGCGCAGAGGACTCATAATCCTTTGGTCGTGGG
>CANAXK010000089.1 GCA_947365485.1 uncultured bacterium | reverse complement strand
GTTTAATAAGCAGAAAAAAAGAAAAGAAGCACGTATTATACCAGATAGCTGGTATAAAATTTCGTGTTAAGCATCCCATTGATAAGCAATTAGCAAAAGACTTTCTGAAGCACACTGTTCCGGAAAAGACAGTGTTGATTATTGAAATAAACGACTGCCACAAAGAAACAATTCCCGGGTATTACAAGCTCCTAAAGGAGTTGGGATACAACGCAGAAATTCTAATTCAGTATGGAAGTGACGGATTATTTTCTGTGCTTCCCAAAGACACAGTGGTTTGGGAATGCAACAATAGCACTTTTGCACATATTATTCAAAAAGCAAATTTCAAAAAATACCACTGTCTTTTGTTTAACTCAAAGCGCATTTATTGCAAGAAGAATGATACTGCTGTAGAAGGGATTGATGTATCCGAATACCTCAAAAAAATTCCGGAAGGAAAGAACAAAAACATTTACGTACAGCATCATATTAACAAAATCAATGAATACAATCCGGAATCCCAAATCATACTTGCAAACCCAGCCAAAGAAGAGCTACTAGAGGCCAATATTGTTAACCCTAATTATTTTGGCGATGTTTCAATAACACCAAAAAATGCGGGATTAGTCAGATTTATCACAGTAGGGGAGCTTTCTTCTCTAAGAAGAAACTCAGGCCTGCTTTTAGAGGCCGTAGAGGATTTGCACAATAAAGGTGTAAGAAATTTTAAGGTTACTGTAATCGGGTCAGGAAATTTAGATAGAATCAATCCCAAAATCCAGCATTATTTCAACATTTTAGGGCGTGTAGATTTTCCTCTTATGTTCAAATCATTAGAGGAAGCCGATTATTTTTTGCCGCTTCTTGATCCGGAGCTGAAAGCGCACAAAAGGTATATGGATTCCGGAACATCCGGGAGTTTTCAATTGATATACGGTTTTTTGAAACCATGCATTATTCACAAAACTTTTGCTGATATTTACGGGTATGATACTTCTAATGCATTGATTTATGAAGACAACAGCAAGATTTCAAAAAAAATGCACGAAGCGATTAATGTTTCTGATGAATCGTATTTATCGATTCAAAACAATCTTAAAACCGGTGTCGAACGAATTAACAATTTATCGCTTAGCAACCTTAACAGAATCTTGAACAAGGGATTAAAACAAAATGATGAACACTAAGAAAATTCCAATAGTATTTGCTTTTGACGACAATTACGCACTGCCTGCCAGCATTGCAATAAAATCATTGCTGGACACAAAAAAAGAGGGTACTGAATACGAAATCATAGTTTTTCATGGCGGGCTCAAGAAGAAAACAATGAAAAAATTCAGCACTATTGCAAATATTCGCTGGATAAAAGTTGAAGAAAAGCAGTTTAAGGATGTGCCGATTGGCTGGAGCGGGCTTGCAACATATTACCGTTTGCTTATCGCAGATTTGCTGCCTGAGTATGACAAAGTTATCTGGTCTGATGTGGATGTTCTGTTCAGAGGTGATTTATCAGAAATCTTTAATCAGGACATGGAAGATGCGGATTGGGGCGGAATCATTGCAGAAAGGCAAGATGAGCAAAACGGGATTCATACACATTTTGACGAGAATACAAAACCATATATTTACATGCCGGGGTTTATGCTGGTTAACACGAAGCTGTGGAGAGAAAAAAAGTTGGCCCTGCGGTTTTGGGATATTATAAGAGAATATCGGGACAGGCTAAAAATGTTTGACTTAGATATTTTGAACCTTGCTGCTGACAAAATCATGCCGGTGCCGTTTAGTTATTGCGTCTTAGAAAACATATACGACGCAGAAGATATATCCACTGCAAGAGAGTATCCGTGGTTATCAAGAGCACAGGGAGAAAAAGAGTTATTAGACGCAAAAGCCAATCCTTTAATTATCCATTACGCAGGTGAGCGGGCGAAAATCTGGAATAGAGATATTAGCGAAATTCCAGGCTACTATAGGGAATATTTGCTAAGCTCTGTATTCAATAACAGAGATAAGTCGTATTATAGAAAGACAAAGTTGAAAATATTATTACTAAGCTTGCTCATACTTTTGTGTCCGATAAAACGGGTTCGAAAGAATTTGAGGCACAAAAAGCAAAAGTTGAGAGAGACTGTTTTATGGACAAAAAAATATTAATAACAGGCGGAGCCGGATTTATAGGTTCGCATATTGCAGACGAATTTATCAAAAAAGAATACGAGGTTATTATTGTTGACAACCTTACCACAGGTCAGGAAAAGAACATCAACAGCAAAGCCCGATTCTACAACTGCGACATAACATCCGCAGAGCTGGAACAGATTTTTTCAGCAGAAACCCCTGAAATAGTTATCCACCTTGCGGCGCAGGTTAGTGTTCCGAATGCAACAAAAGACCCGATTGGTGATGCCCATATCAATATCATTGGCACGCTCAATGTGCTTAAATATTGCAAAGCATACGGGGTTAAGAAAATACTCGCAGCCTCATCCGCTGCTGTTTACGGAGAGCCTCAATACTTACCGGTGGACGAAGCTCATCCAACGATTCCGATTTCAAACTATGGAATCTCAAAACTCACAATGGAAAAGTACATAGAAAACTCCGGAGTTGACTATATTATATTCAGGTTCTCAAATGTATTTGGCGAGCGCCAGACCGCGCATGGAGAGGCGGGAGTCGTCACGATATTTGAAAACGCAATGAAAAACAATTTGCCAGTCACAATATTTGGCGATGGAGAACAAATACGGGATTTCATTTACGTCAAAGACATTGCGAAAATCACGTGCAATCTGGCTATTTCTGATGTAAAAAATGAGACAATAAATGTTTCCACAAACACAGAGTGCACAATTAACGAATTATTCAAAATTTTAGCAGACAAGTATGGATATCAGCAAGCTGCGGTATACAAACCCGAACGAAACGGGGATATAAAAGTCAGTGTTTTGGCAAACTCAAAACTAAACTCGTTTTCAGAAGTCGAATACACTGATATTCGCGGAGCGTTTTAAAGCTATTTATTTTCAACAAATTCTATATGATATCCAATAACATCGAGTATTTCCTGAACCTCGTCGAACTTTATTGTGCTACGTCTTAGCTTGTTTGTAATATTGTTGGGCACAACTTTTCTATTTTGCTTTTGCTCAATAAGCTCGCACACCTTTTTCAGGGTCGTAGCTTTTCTGGCTATAATACTTTTTAGTTCGCTCTTTACATCCATAATTACTCCAAATTCAATCCAACACACTCCCAAAAATCACACTCGGCTCCTGCGTAACCTCTTTTCCAAACGCCTTGGTCTTAGAAGCAGCCGTAATGAACAGCTTCTTTTGCGCACGCGTTATCGCAACATAAAGCAGCCTTAGCGTCTCTTCGGAATTAAATTCCTTGAGCTCCAGCTCCGATTTGCGCCTGTATTTCGGGTTGAACGACTTTACTTCCTCCATAAACAACGATGAAGCTTTAAGCTTTGCCTGCGCAACATCTATTGAAAGATTTTTCTCAGATAACTCCGGCAAAAATACGTACTCAAACTCATCGCCCTTTGATTTGTGCAGGGTCATTATCTGAACCTTACCCTTCATCGCATCCTTGTCCTCTTCTTCGGAAAAGAACTTAAACCCGCTTAGAGACGGCTTTTTGGAAAGCTCCTCAAGCCTTTGGAGCGTGAGGTCAAATTTTCCGGAAGAATTAAGCCTCTTTACAAGCGTTGCAATCAAATACACGTTAGATTTTTCAATATCGCTTGTGTAATAGAAAAGCCCGATTCTTATAACAAGCTCTTCGAGCGGCAAAGTCGAAGAATTAAGCCAGTACTGCATGTCCCACAAAAATTGCGACAGGTCGCCTGATTCAATATCATCCCCGTCTTTTTGGATAAACGGTGTTTCACATGCCCTGATTTCCAACTGGAGCCGGGGCTTATAAAACCCGAGTTCTGCAAGCGTTTCATAAGTCGATACAACCACCTCGTTGTCAAACGGCGTCCGGATAAATTTGAGTATAGAAAAAATCGTGTTAAACACGCCTTTCTGCCCGAGAGACTCGCTCCTTGTAATGCTTTTCAATCCAGAATCGTTAATAAAGCTTGCCCAACTTGCAACCTGAAAATTATTCCTCAAAAGGATTCCGACTGTTGCGTTTTTATCACGCGTAAGAATATTTTTTATCTCTTTCAGAATAAAATTCCGCTCTGCAAAAGAGTTCTCAAAAACCCTGGAGAAAATCGCGTTCTCGCTCACCGGATTTTTACCCTCAACCCCCTGCATGTAGCTTGTAAAAAACGCCTTTGGAAGAATCTCGTTCCCGTAATTAACAAGATTGTTAGCCAGAGTCATGACATCCTGCGTGCAGCGCTGGGAGTGGTTCATCTCAACCGTTGTTTCAGCGTTTTTAATAAACGCCCTGAATCCTTCAACATCAGCGTTAGAAAAAGTCGTTGTGATTGCCTGATTAATATCACCGCATCGGATTAAGTTTTTGTGCTTTCCGCTCAAAAGCCCAATTAGCCTCTGCTGAACGCCTGATGAGTCTTGCGCTTCGTCCTCAATAATGTATTCGCAAATATTCTGATAATATTCTAAAATATCCGGATTGTTCTCCAGAAGCTTAACTGACATTATCAAAATGTCATCATAGTCAATCACGTTGGCTTCACGAAGCTGCGTCTGGTATTCTTTAAAGAAAGTTTTGAATTTTTCTATTTTCTTATCGCTCGAGGGCGTATCAATGTTGCCTTCCTGAAGTTTGAGCACAGAAATCGCGCGGTCAAATTCTTCTAGTTCGGTCTTTGTAAATTTTCCTGCGATTCCTTTTATTATCCGCATTCTCTGGGTGTCATCGCAAATATCAAAATCAGAAGAAAGATTAAGCCGCTCAAAATTGGAGTTTTCTTTTATTATTTTAAGCGCAAGGCCATGAATCGTGCTTATATTAGGAAGCAGGGTAGAGTTCGGGCACATGTTTTTGATTCTTTCTCTAAAATTTCTGGCAGCAGAGTCCATATAGGTCAGAACAAAAATATTTGTAGGAACAACACCTCGTTCAATCAGTTTGATAATAAGTGCAAGTAGGATAGTTGTTTTCCCCGCACCCGGTACCGCTGAAATCGCCATTGAGCCCTGTTTATAATCAAGGACAGGTTTTTGATCATCACGCGGTGTAATCTTGAACGCCGGTTTGGTTTCAGTCTGCTCATTGTCTTCCATGCCGGAGAGGTAAGCTTCAATCCCGCCAAGGTTTTCAACACCGGCAGGGTCAAACAGGCTTGAGCATGCCCAGATATGTTCGCGCGCAAGAAGCAGAAGTTTTCTCAAAATCCTTGCAGTCTTTTGCCGTGACAGGAAAATATCATCCTCAACCGTGTATTCGTCTTTTGTCCAGTCAGCCTGAAACACCCATGCGTTATACAGAGGACCGGTATCTGTTTTAACCCAGTCTGAATGGGAGACATCGAGCCAGAACTGGTATTTTGTAGAAATCTTGTTATCAATAATCTTCTGCGGGGTTGCAATTACAAGGTCGTCTTTTTGGATTTCAAGGCTCGAGCTCGGGTTCTCGGCAATAATAGAGTTTTCAATCTGAACAATGATATCCGAAGCCCTTTCGATTACAACTTTTTCTCCGAGAACTTTTTCAAAATCGCGCAGCTGTTTTATAAAGAAATTAAACTTATTGATTTTGGTTTCATCAACATAATCAACCACGCGGTAAAACATCTCATAAACTTTATTAGAAAGTTTTGTGTCTTTGACCTTGATTTCCTCAAACGCTTCATAGAATTTCTGGTACTTATCGTTATAGCAATCGAGTTCCATAAGCGGAAGCAGTTTAGATTGTTTATAGACTTCAAGGATTTTGTAGCAATACTTAATCGGGATTCCCACATATTCAGAGAGAATCACTCTCAAGTCCATCTCTGAGATTTCAATCTCGAGCATGAGTTTCAAGATATTCAGACTCGCTTTAACAAGCGGATTATCAATCAGTTTTTCACTTCCAGATAGAAACAAAAGATTGCATGACTTTTTCAGGTTCTCTTCAAGTGTGAATCTTAGCATGTCATCTTGAAGTGGAGTAATTATTGTAATCTCGCATGCCGGAACATTTTTTTTGAATAAGTTTTGTATCTTCTCAATTGTGTAATCCAGAATCTCTGCGCGTTTTGAGAGCGCGGTTAATGTAAAATTTTCCAATCTTTCATGTTTGTCTTCTAAGATGTTAGAAAAAATTATTTCAGAATTTTTATCAGCGACATGCTCAAAAACTTCAACTTCTTCTTCAAAAATTTTCTTAAGCTTATATTCAACCGACGTATCAGCGCTCAAATACCCGCACCTGCTTGAGCCCATTGAATCAAAACAAATCAACCAGTCTTCAAGCTGCGGTTTCAGGTAGCTGATAAAATCGAAGCAAACGGGCGTCATTTCATCCGCGTCAGACACGAGCAAATATTTTACATCTTTAAAATAATCCGTATGTTTATAGACATGGTTAAAAATAAGGGTTTGCCTCAAATAGTCGAGGCTTCTGGTTTTAAGAGTTGATGAAAGGAGTTTTTTAATAATCAGTTCTGCATCATCAGCAAAGGATTCTTTCAGAATCTTTGAGCGTTCTTTAACATCCTCGTTAGTCAGGTGGTTTTGAACAATCAAAGAATATCTTCTGAATATCTGATGTAGCAGGGATTTTTTTGAATTATATCCTTTTACTTCCACTGTTTTAAGAATATCTTTCAGTAAAAACTGTGAAACCTCAAGTCCTACAAGGTTTGGGAGTATAAAAGATTTTTCTCCCGGAATAGAGTTTTCAACAAAGCACCAGTTTTCAACAAGAGTATTGTATACAATTGAGAAAAAAGAGTGGATATTTAGTTTTTCAATGCCGTCGATTTTTATTTCATCAAGGATTTTGTCACTAAATTGTTTTTTTAATGTAGAATTAGGTACAAAAACCAGTATCTCAGAGGGTTTGGCACCTTGAGAGATAAGCTCCAGATATTTTTCAACTAATACTTTAGTTTGAAAATCGACTTTAATAAAATTTAATAACATACTCCTTATAGACTATATTATCATAAACAGGGTTCAAAACTATTGCCAAATGCGAAAATTTTTTATACAATAAACGGGTAAGCTATTACATACACACTATTTAAGAAGGAGATTTAAAATGGCAAAAGTTAGAGAAGAAAAAAAAGGAATCCAAGATCAAATTATTGAATCAGCTGGTCAGATTTACAACTACCTTTCAAACAAAGGTGAAGTTTCTATCAACAAAATGAAAAAAGACCTTAGCTTGAACGAAAACTTCGCTGAAATGGGCTTAGGCTGGTTATCAAGAGAAGATAAGCTTGAATACACTCAAA
>CANAXK010000088.1 GCA_947365485.1 uncultured bacterium | reverse complement strand
ATTTGGCGTCATCAATAGAAAGCTTTCTTTTCCCGTTCTGGGTCAAAACAGGCAAGGCATTAAAAAAGTCAACAAAAATTTCATTGCCTTCCAAAATTTCAACGATAGCTTCTCTACCTTCTCCAGCTTCGATATTTTTGCTTAAAAGCTTAATATTTTCAGGGGTAGTGTATTTAAAAGCTTGTAAAAATTCATTTAAATCTTTTTTGTCAGATAACTGTTCCAAAACAGTACTTCTTACATCCGGATTTGTCAAATCCCAATCTTCAGGCTTACAATTTTTATAAACGACATCAATAACATTCACCGCTTTACGCGCATCAATGTCACTAAGGTCAATCGCTTTGATTTCTTCTTCTGTAAAATTCAACTCTTTCAATGCTTCAATACATTCTTTTTCAGGCAAAGGCTTCACTTCGGGCGGGGTGAGCTTTTTCTCGGCGCGTTCCCTCTCCTTAGGGAGAGACCCCGAAGGGGCGAGGCTAGGGTGAGGGGTCAATCCTTTTGTCTCCCCGGCCACCTTATCCATGATAAACATGACAAGCTCCCTCTCGCCTGCAAGCTTTACAACTTTACCATTCTTGTCAGTGACCTCATAAACCTTCTGACCCTCGAACACACTTGACTGCACCTTAAACCCCGCAAGCTCGGTGCTAATTTGTTGCACCTTCTTCGGAGTCAAAAACGACAAATTCTTACCACCCAATAAGGCCACAACCATCTTTGATACAGCATCCATCTGCGCAAGACTTTCAATCGCCTCTCCATAGCTCATACCATCCGCAGCTGCCATGTAACCGGCGTTTACAGAAAACTCCGTACCGAACTTCATTACAGCACCCAAAGCATTAGAATGCTCTGACAAATTTCGCAAAACATTTGTTAATGCCGTAGGTTTGTTTGTAACTGTTGCTTGCAAAACCCTTGATATAACAGGCTCACTGTTTAACATCCTCGAAGTCAACTCCGATACCTTCGCACCCAGAGGCCCTGACAAAGCAGCACCAACATATCCAAACTTGAACAAGCCGACAGCACTCTCCTGCAATTGTGCCCGCTCTAGGGGAGTCACATCACCATCTTTAACCGCATCAAGCACCCTGGTTAAATTAAACCCCGCAGACGTAACAGCAGCATTCGTCATCTGGGTAGCCGTAATCCCTGACATCTGCGAAATTATCTCTGATGCACTCTTTTTTAGCCCGACCTGTGTTAGCGCACTGCGCATAGCTGTCTGCATGGCTTCACCAGCCATCATGGAACCCTTTGCCGCTGCGCCAAACCCGCCTGTACCGTAAAGCAGTGCCATGTTGAACCCTAAGTCAACTAGCCCGCCTCCGTTTAGGGTGGAGCCACTCCAATCTTGTACAAGATTGGCAAGCTTGCTTTCAGCAAGCTTGCCATTAAGCTCTTCAAACCGTTTTGTATTCTCTTTAAGCTCCTTTGCAGCAGCCGATTCAAGAACATCGAGTTTAAGCTTAGAATAAGTGTCAACCTGTTTGACATTTTCAATATAGTCAATTACAGGAGAATAATCAGGAGCCTTATCAAAATACTTCTTGTAAATCTTCTCAAACTCCTCCTCAGAACAGTTTGCCATCTTCACAGTATCATTAATAAACCGGTTTACTTTTTCATAAACAGAGCCACGTGTTTCCGGCTCTGCAATTCCGAACACTTTACCTAAGTCTAAATTCTTCACAAGGAAAGAACCGGCTTCTTGCAGCTCCATCATCCCCTCGTTACCGATAGAGCGATTGTTTGCAGTATCCCAGTAAATCTGGTAAAGCTCAAGAGCCTGCTGGAAAAGCACCTGCGCCAGATAAGCTTGCGCCATACTCTTCTGCTCACGCGTGTACTCCTTCTTCACCCTAGTTTTTTTTGATGTAGGGGTAAAGGAGTCAACTGACATATCCGCAAAGCCCGTACCAAAAGCAGAGCCCTTCTTTGCGGTTTCAACTTCGGAAGCTGTTAGAATGCCCTCTGATTCCATGATACTAACAAGCTCGCTTTCTCGATAGAGTTGGTATTCAGGGTGCTTTTGGAGATATTGCTGTATTTTTTGCCTTACATCTAACGTCATTTCTTATCCTTCTTATTTAGGTTTACGGCATTTTTTGAAATAACTTTAGGAAATCTTTACAAATATTTACAAAAGCGATATGATTCTAGTATGTTACCGGAAAAATACAGGCTCAAAAAAAGAAGTGCTTTCAAAGCAACCTACAAAAGCGGAAAATCCTTTCACAAAGATGGGATTACAATGTTTTGCGGGCGTGAAAAAAACAACGACACGCCAACCAGAATCGGGTTTGTTGTGAGCAAAAAAATACACAAGAGAGCGGTTAGGAGAAACCGGATTAAGCGGCTTATGAGAGAGAGTCTGCGGCTTATCATAAAAAACAAGGGGCTTTCAACCAGATACATGTCTATAATCTTTGTTTCTACAGCAAAGCTTCTGGACAAAAACTTTGCAGAGGTTGATTCTGCGATGAAAAAACTTGTGGAGAAGCTATGATTGACGGGATAATAACTCCGGCGCTCCGTGACATTGACTATCTTGCGCCTTCGGCGCCCTATCCAGCTATCCCCTCCGGAATAACAGTACACCAGAGCACGCTTTACCGCTACGCTGTTCCGACTGACGAGCAGCCTGTACTTACACTTGTTGACTACATTCCGGACTACAACGGAAATTTCATAAAGCCCGGGCATTACACATTAGCGCTTTCAAGTGACAGAGAATTTCTTTATCTGATTGAATCGCGCGAGCTTGTGGCAGTGATTCCGGTATTCAAGGTTGCAGAGAACAAAAAGGAATTGCGCAAGTATTATGAGAAGAGCAAGGAGCTTTCAAAAGACGAAAAAGCAGAGCTTCGCAAAAAGAAGCGCAAAGACAAATTTCAGGCAATAATCAACGCAAAGTATGCCAAAACAGGCGCCACACCTCCAAAAGAATACGAGCACATGGAAGCTTCTATTGAGTACATAAAAGACGGGGCTTATTATCTTGTGACATACGAAAAAGGATTTTTGAGAGCGTGGGGTGCAATTAAGGTCAAAGAATAAATATTTATGTTATGATTAGAGAGTAAAAAAATAGGAGTTTGTTATGGCTAAAGATTGCAGTTTTGATGTTGTTTCCGAATTTGACAAGCAGGAGCTTGTTAACGCAATAGACCAGGTAAAAAGAGACCTGACTTCACGTTTTGATTTGAAAAATTCTAACTCTACAATTGATTTGGAAGCCGATAAATCAATCACAATTACCACAAACGATGACATGAAGCTTAGAAATATCTACGATATTCTGCAATCAAAGCTCGTAAAGCGCGGGCTAAGCATAAAAATTCTTGACGCCCAGCCGGTAGAAAACGCGCTCGGCGGAAATGTAAGACAGGTTTACAACCTCAAAAAAGGACTCACACAGGAGCTTGCAAAGAAAATCGTTTCAGATATCAAGGATTCAAAGCTCAAGGTTCAGGCTTCTATTCAGGGCGAGCAGGTCAGGGTATCCGGAAAAAGCAAAGATGATTTGCAAGCCGTAATCCAGCTTCTGCGCTCAAACGAGGATAAATACGATATTCCTCTACAGTTTACCAACTACAGATAAGGTCGAAAAATGCCAAATATAGAAAATACAATTGACAGAATACAGGAACTGATTGAAAGTAACGCAGAGCAGCAGCTTTGTGATGAACTCAACAGCTACCACTCTGCGGATTTGGCAGACATTTTTCAACAGCTCAAACCCGAAGAGCGGCTCAAATGTATTACAAAGGTTGACGAAGAAAAAGCAGCGGATGTTATTGAATACCTCCCGCCGCAACTTCAAGTCGAAATCCTTGGTGATATTGACGAAGGCCTTGCTTCAAGGTTAATATCAAAACTTCCTCACGACGAGGCTGCCGACGTTTTGGGGGATATGGAAGAGGACGAGTCACAGATTTATCTGGACAAGCTTCCGCAAAAATTCTCATCAGAAATCCGTGAACTTTTGACTTACAACGAAGATACGGCCGGCGGTATTATGACCCCGCTTGTGCTCACGGTTTTTGACAACATGAGTGTAAAAGATGCGCTTGACACAATCCGGATTAAGGCTGAAAAAGAAAACATGGAGCTTTATTACGTCTATGTTGTGGACAAGCACAACCACCTTGTGGGCGTTGTCTCATTAAGAAACCTTTTGACCACTCCGGTTCACCTCAATATTTCAGACATTATGTCAAAAGACCTTGTAAAAATCCATGTAGACGATTATCAGGGTCATATTGCTGATATTTTCATGAAGTACCAGTTTAACGCACTTCCTGTAGTTGACCTTTACGACCACCTCAAGGGGATTGTAACCTGGGATGACGTTCAGGACATTGTTGAAGAAGAAACAACTGACGAAATTTTCACATCTTCAGGTATCGTAACAGATTTAGGTGATGACGACGATGACATCCTCACAGGCAGCCTTGCGCACTCAATCAAAGCGCGTATTCCGTGGCTTTTTATTACGCTTATTGGTGAATTTATTGCTGTTACGATCACAAACAAGTACGACAAAACTTTTACTGCACTTCCTGTAATTGCAGCGTTCATGCCGCTTCTTGCAGGTTTAGGCGGAAATATCGGGACACAGAGTATCACCCTTATGGTTCGTGGTATGTCAACCGGACAAATCACGCTTAACGAAGGCTGGCACCAAATTATGAGAGAAACAATAACCGGACTTAGTATCGGTGCAATTTTCGGAATCCTTGTAACTCTTGTTACGTGGGGCTGGCAGCACAATTTAGAGCTCGGGGTTATTGTAGGGATTGCAATGTCTTTGAATATGACAATTGCAACGGTTATCGGAACCTGCACACCTCTTGTACTCAAGAAGTTAAAAATTGATCCGGCAGTTGCATCAGGTCCTGTAATTGCAACAACAATTGACGTTGTCGGACTGGCACTCTATCTTACCCTTGTAACATGGTATCTGATTAAGTTATAGAAAGTAATTAATATGAAAACAGCACAGGTTTGTCAAGATAAAATTATCATTAAACATATGGACGATATGAAACTTGATGGTCAGAAAGGCGCAATCGTAAAAGTTTTGGGCTGCGGACTCTGCGGTTCTGATATTGTTAAGTTCAAACACAAAATCGTTCAAGACGGCGCTGTTTTAGGCCACGAAATTGTGGCAGAAATTGTTGATATCAACTCTGACACAGATTTCAAATCAGGTGACAGAATTGTGACCTCCCACCACATTCCATGCGGAACTTGCAACTACTGCAAGCACGGCAATGTCTCAATGTGCGAACATTTCAAATCAACAAATATATTTCCGGGCGGGTTCAGCGAACTGGTCTATGTTTCAGAAGAACACCTCCAAAATGTTGCCTATCTCGTGCCTGAAAATATGAGCGAAGAAGAAATCTCTTTCTACGAACCACTCGGCTGCTGCATTCGCGCCATAAAAAGATGCGAACTAAAGGCAGGAGATTCAGCACTCGTTGTCGGCCTGGGCTCAATCGGGCTGCTTATGGCAGAAGGCTTAAAAGCAATGGGGTATAAGGTTTTTGGCTGCGACCTTCTGGAAGACAGAATCCAGCTTGCAAACAGTCAAGGCATAGAAGCCTTTAACTCCCGAAATCTTGAAGGGTTTTCTGATATTATCAAGAAAAAAACAGACGACTTTGGAGTAGATGCCGTGTTTATGACATCAGGCGCAGACAAAGCTATAGATGTGGCGCTAAAAGCCATCCGTCAGGGCGGAAAAATTATGGTTTTCTCAAGCACACCGAACAACAACGGATACCCGAACAACGAGATTTATTACAAAGAATTGACAGTAATGGGAAGCTACTCGCCTTCACCTGCTGATTTGAAGCTTTCCTACGAGCTTCTGACAACCAGCAAAGTAAACGTCAAAAACCTTACAACAGTTTACCCGATTGACAGAATCCAGGAGGCTTTTGACGACACCGTTACCAATAAAATATTCAAGGCTTACATAAAGTTATAAATCGTTACAAAACTTTACACTTAATTTGCGGTTAAATTTTGGGAAAAGAGTTTTAAAGATTATTAATTAAAAATAATAATTTATACTGGTTTTGAGCTTTTTGAATAAAATTTCCTTAGCTTAAAAAAATACGCAGAAATTCATCTTTACATTTCCTTTACAATTGCAAAAAACATGGCAATTTTTATTTTGACGGGCTTTTAAATATATATGTAAGTTGATATAATTGACTTATGTCATAAGAAGATATGTGTATGATAAACAAAATAAGTGTAGACAGTACTAGCAGAATAAATAGCAAAATTGCCCGTAACAAAAAAGATGAGGGACAGAATCAGAACCCGAACTTCAAAGGTCTGGGTGCAGTTGCGCTTGCCGGAATACAGGCCTGTGAGCGTATGCCTATGGTTAACGTTACTGTTATTGACATGCTATCTGCAATTTTGCCTCGAACCATTGTTGAATCAATGACCAACTGGTTTGCGGGATTTGAAGCTTTCAGACGTGAATCATCGGGGCTTGTTGTAAACTGTTTGATTCCGAGTCTTGTGACACTCGGGCTTGCAAAGTGTATTAACCCTGCTTACATGCCAAAAGGGGTCAACATGTCCAAGTGTTGGGCTGACAGTTCGCTTCTTGAAAAGGCATCTGATTATTACAAAGATTCTTCTTCAAAGGACAAGGTTCAGGAGTCTTTGAAGAAGATTATTGCCAATATTGAAGGCTATGACGGAAAAGAACAAGTTCGATTTAAAGACCATATTAAAGAAGATGAATTAAACAAATTAGCAGAAAAACTCGCAGAAATCTCACGCAGAAAAGATAATGAAAAAACATTTGCGCAAAAAACAAAACAGTGGTTTAAGACAGTATTTGGCAAAGAAAAGAAAGATATCAACCCGATTGATGACATTGTTAAATCAATCATAGAAAAAACTCATGTTTCTGAAAATATTAACATCGTTGACGGCGGAAAAAATGTTCATGCATCATCAGTCGAATCATTATTAAAGGACTCTGTAAAATTCTTCAAAGAATACCAAAAAACAGAAGGAAAAATGGGCATTGAAGAGTTTGCAAAACAGAGCAAAAAGCTTGTTAAGGCTAAGAGTTTGGCTGGTTTAGCAGTAATCCTTCCGCTTGCAATTTCAATGCAGTACATTAACCGCTGGATTACAGGCAAAATTTCCGGTGTAAAAGGCGCGCCGATTTACGATGATTTCGGCAAAAACAAAGACAACATCGAACAAAATCCGGCTGCAAAAGAAGGTTTGTTGAAGCAGAAGATTATTTCAATATCTTCAATGATTGGCGTATCGCTTCTTTCAATGATGAAAAAGCCTTCTATGAATATGCTTGAATTTAAGGGTATGTTCCCGACAATGGATCAGGCTAGAATCATCTCAACAGCAACATTTGCTTCACGTATGGCAGCTGCTGA
>CANAXK010000087.1 GCA_947365485.1 uncultured bacterium | reverse complement strand
TGGAAAATCTTACTAAAGCTAGTGCCAACAAGTCTATTGCTATTGGGTATGGGGCTAATTCAACCGAAGAGCTTTCTCTTGCGCTCGGCAGCAAAGCTAAGGCTAGCAAACCAGGAGCAATTGCTATAGGCTCAAGTTCCAGCGTTGCGACAAATGCCACCGGTCAAAACAGCATTGCAATAGGCAGCAGCGCCAGAGCCTTAGGCACCAACTCCGTTGCAATTGGTGCTAGCGTTACTACAAACGGCAATAACGTGATTACCCTCGGAACAGCTGATTACACAGTCTTTATCCCAGGAAATCTCGTTGTAGGCAAAAACGTGCTTCTAAACGGCGCAGGAACATCTTATCAAACAGGTCTGCATTACAGGAACAAAGGGCACCTCTCCTGTGCCATATCTGATGGCGGTGACACAGCAAAGACTTTTCAGGCTTTAGACCAGAACGGATACAACGATGGGTTGTATACTTTATGGAGAAATTACTATTCCGACCGCCGTCTAAAGAATGTCGGAAACAAATACATAGACGGGCTTGAAGCGCTCAAAAAGTTAGAGTTCTATCATTACACCTACAAAAATGACGAAGCCAAGACTCCTCATGTCGGTGTAATTGCGCAGGATTTGCAAAAAGTATTCCCATCTGCGGTTACAAAGGATGAAAAAGGGTTCCTGAAAATTAGAATCGAGGACATATTCTATGCAGTAATAAATGCAATAAAGGAGCTGGACTCCAAGAACCACTCGCAGGATGAAATTATTGCAAACCAGCAAAAGATAATTACCGAGCTTCAAAAACAAAACCAGAATCTGATTGAAAGAATCGAAAAGCTGGAGAAATAAAAAAAGGGAGACAAATGTCTCCCTTTTTTTAAGCTTTTGAAAAGCTGTGTTTTATAATTATTAACACAATTGCAAACACGCTTATATTAATAAATATATCTGAAATATTAAATACCGGAAAGTTAACGAAGTTTAGTTTGAAAAAGTCTCTAACATACCCTAAAGAAATTCTTTCGTACATGTTGCAGAAGATTCCTGAAACAAGCATTGATGTCCAAAATACCCCAAACACAGAAGCATTTTTTATGTGTTTTATAAGATAAGCCGAAATCCCGAGTATTGCAAGAGCTGAAAAGCATATAAGAAACATTCTTGAATCCTGCAGGATACTAAAAGCAGCACCTGAATTTTGGACAGATATTATATCGAAAACAGAATTACCCTCTATACTTTCAGAGTATTTTAACAATAGGTTTGAAAAGTACATGTCGAACAGTATAAAAAATATAACTGAAACAACAAAATATGTAATTTTACTTGCTTTCGACATTTTCATTTTCTTCTAATCCTTCACTATGGATAAACTTGTTTTGCGGAATCACGTTGACTCTAATAATTTGGTACCCGAAACCTGTAAGGCTGAGTTTAAGGCTCAAATCGCATATATCAGCTTTAGTAAGCCCGATTGAAGCAACGATGTATTCGTTTACATTATCAGAGTTGGAAGTAAACAGCCTTTCTAATATATTATCTTCCGGAAACTTTCTAAACACTTCTTTTGCCTGTTTCTGCGGGTATTCAACCTTGTCGTTAGCGATTGATGCAATAGCAATATAATCTTTTGGCGGAGTAAACTCAAGTGATGCAGTGTATTCGGTGTTAGCCGGAATCTGGGTCGGCGCAGTGAGTTTTATATCAAGATTTCTTGCTTCGCCGTAAAGCATGGAAGTTGTCTCACTTATTACTGAATCAGAGGTCACTCTCCATTCGCCGTTGACTTTTTTCAGGTAGTAAACACTGTTTGCTTCGCTTTTCAGGATTCCGTCCATTGCTGCAGAAACCGGTATATCAGCATAAGATGTTTCTACAAGTTCTGCGATTGCGGAATTATCACTGTTTACGGTAATATTTTTAATTTTTATTCCGTATTCTATCTTGTCATAGGTTTTCCAGATATCTTTTACGAGGCTTGAATATGTTTCCAAGTCAAAGCCGTCGCCGTTAACATAGTGTTTATCGTATGTTGCGATGAATTTATCAAAATCTGTTTTATTAGCAAATTTCACCTGCGAATTTAGCAGCGATTTTATCTCGCGGGTATCATTGCTTTCAGCACGAAGCTTGAAAAACGGCACCTCTGCTGCGAATCCTGTTTGTGCGATAGTCAAGAATAGAAGTGTAAATACAATAAATTTTCTCATAAATAAATTATACTTCAAAATAAACGAAACAAAAATAATTTAAACAACCGAACTTAAAAGGTCTTACTTTTTTAAGCGTAATATGATATAATTGTCCCAAAGTAGGAGCTAGTATGACAAGTATTGAATTAGACGATGAGTTTATTAATTTGTTTTATAACATTACTAATGATAAACCACCTAAAGACATTGGTCTTTTAGATTTAAAAAACCAGTTGATTAATATTGTTGACACCTTAAGAGAACTCAACAGCAACGCAAAAAAACCAATTGTGAGCAAGGCTCTTAACTCCGAGGCAGAAGAATATGCTCCGACAGGCCCTGCAATCCTTATTGTGGACGATTTGGGGGTCATTACATACCAGCTTAAAGTACTTCTTTCCCAGCTTGATTACGATATTGACTGCTCACAGGAAATCTACGACGCTGTCAACAAATTCAAAAAACGCAAATACCAGTATGTGGTGATGGATTTGTTCATCCCGACTGAACGTGAAGGCTTTATTTTGCTTACAGAGCTCAAAAAAATGGCTGCAAACGCAGGAGTTAATACAATTATAGGCGTGATTACCGCATCACCGAGAAAAGAAATTGAGGCACAGTGTAAAGCACGTGGCGCTGATTTCTTCCTTGAAAAAAGCAGTGACTGGCAGAATTCACTCTACAACATAATGGAAGGCTATATCAACGCAAATAAAAACCATGATGAGGATGACTACTAATATGGAACCAAAGTCGATTTTTTCTGTAATATCCCCGATTATGGTTGGACCATCAAGCTCGCATACAGCAGGAGCTGTAAGACTGGGGCTGATGGCGAAAAATATTTACAAAGAAAAATTTTTTAAAGTAAAATTTGTGCTCTACAACTCTTTTGCAACAACAGGATTCGGACATGGCACAGATAAAGGCTTGCTTGCAGGGATTTTAGGATACATGGTTGACGATCCTTTAATCAAAAACATTTTTGAAATTGCAGAAAATATTGACTACTCTTACGAGTACGTTCAAGACATATCTAGGCACCCAAATTCTGTAGATATAATCATTGATGACAAGATGACAGTGTGCGGGGATTCGGTCGGTGCTGGTGAGATTAGAATCAACTGTATAAACGGATTTACGGCTGATATTGACGGAAGCTATGATACTCTGCTTTTGATGTACAAAGATAAGCCCGGCATGATTTCAACGGTCAGCGACATTATCCAGAAGCAAAAAGTTAATATTGCATCTCTGCACTGCGACAGAAGCTCGAAAGGCGGCACTGCATCGATGTACGTCGCACTTGATATTCCGGTGGGAGAAGACGTTGTGGAAAAGGTGCGGCAGATTAAGGACGTATTTTTTGTGACAAATATTAGGAAACTATAATAATGACGATTTTATCTTTTGCAGAACTAGCTGAAAAATGTAAAGCTCAAAACAAAGCAATATACGAAATAGCGCAGAATGAAGAAGCATGCTTGAGCGGAGACTCAATTGATGTTATCAGATTGAGGGTACTTGAAGACTTGCTTGCAATGAAACAGGCAGTAAAAAACGGGCTCAAATCAACCGAAAAAGCTATTAGCGGATGGTGCGGAGATGATTGCGTAAAGCTTCCTGAAAGGTTCAAAAAGCGCGCTGCTTTGTTTGGTAAGGCCTTTGAAAAAATTACAACTTACGCACTTGCAACAGCAGAAGAAAATTTGAGGATGGGAAGAATCGCAGCCTGCCCGACAGCTGGTTCTTGCGGTATCGTACCTTCTGTAATCATTGCTGTTGCAGAAGAAGAAAATATTTCAGAAGCAGAGCAGATTAACGGGCTTTTGACAGCCGGAATAGTCGGGCTCCTTGTTTCCAACAAAGTCCAGCTGGCAGGCGCAGTAGCCGGTTGTCAGGCTGAATGCGGAGTGGCTTCTGCAATGGCAGCAGCAGCTTTAACACAGATGCTCGGCGGTGATACAAACGAAATCATACAGGCAGCAGCGCTTGCAATGAAGAACATTCTAGGGCTTACCTGTGACCCTGTTTGCGGGCTGGTTGAGGTGCCTTGCATAAAAAGAAACGCGTTTCTTGCTGTGCACGCTGTAACAGCTTCAGAGCTCGCGCTTTGCGGTGTGGAGAGCAAAATTCCGCTAGATGAAGTTGTTGATACTCTTAAGATTACCGGTCAGCTTATGTCACCGCTTCTTAAGGAGACTTCGCAGGGAGGGCTTGCAAAAACAAAGACCGCGCTTGCGTTAGAAGAAGTTTTGTTCAAGAAGTAGGTTATCTGTAATAAACAGTATAGATTTTGTCAGTTTTTATTTTTGCATGGCCGCCTCTTATTGGTATAAGAGCTAATCCAGCTCCAAAGAAAAAAGTACCGACAATAGTAGCAGGTCTTAGCCAGATAATACGATTGGCGCCTCCTTTATGTATTTCCCCATAGAGTGCAATATTTCCGATTTGAAAATTGCCTATAACAATGTCAGCAGGAACACCCCAAATACAATTCATTGATATGAACTCAATTCTTCCTTTGACAGTCGTACCCGCCGAAAAAGATTTGAAATCTTCAACCGTTTCAAATTCAATAAAATCACCTTCCTCTGGCTTTGATTTTGTTGTAAAATCTTCTTTTATACGAATCTGAATCGGTATTCCACTATTTGGAGTAGTTTCTTTCTGTTTTTTAATTTTAAGATTCTTGTCCAAAGTAGCATTCACAAAATCGTCTTCAATAATCGCATAAGACGGCAGCATGAGCATATTAAGACTGATAAAAATTGTTAATAATCTTTGCATTAAATCTTTAGAGATAGTCAACATTACCTCTTGAATTCTTTTCAATCTTCTTCTGGAATTTCGCCCTGTTTTCTTTTGAAGTTAATAAGAAGTTCTGATAATAAATATTTGTTTTGTATTTATTATCAACAAGATATTCTGGGTACTTCTTATAAATATATTCATAAACCGACATCATACGTCTGCTTGTAAGGGGATGAGAACTATTCCAGTCGTATCTGTTCTGCCCCATAACTTTGTTCATCATGACAATAGCTGCAACCGGGTGATAACCCGCCTTAACCATAAAATCAACAGCTCTTTTATCAGCTTTGTACTCATATTTCTTAGGTGCATAAGTGTAGTTCAGAAAACCGAATGTTCCTCTAAACGGCCCCTCATAACTGTCCATACTGTGAGAAATTTCATGGCACAAAACCGCTGCAAGCATGTCTTCATCGTCAAGCATAATATACATTCCTCGATATAAAACAATGTTACGCCCGAAGAATGCTGAATATGCATTTATAGTCTTTGAAGAGTCGTAAATGAATACTGTTCGATTTGGAAGTTCGTTTGCATTCAAAATCTTAAAACCTACCGTGCTAATATGATTCTGAACTTTTTTCTGCTCGCTTGTGCTAATAAGCAAAACATCAGAGGCCGAAGAGCTAAGCGGATAAGCCAGCATCATGCCCAGCACAAATACCACTGCTAATAATCTTTTCATCATACATACTCCTAAATTTTCGGGCGCAGCCCTATTAAATCCTAGAATTGTTCAAGGAATCTCTTATCGTTGTTGAAGAACAGACGAATGTCATCAATTGCGTATTTAAGCATCGCAAGTCTTTCAACTCCCATACCAAAAGCAAAACCGGAATAGACTTCAGGGTCAATACCAACTGCCTTCAGCACATTAACGTCAACCATACCGCATCCGAGAACTTCTAACCAACCTGTACCGCTGCATATACGGCAGCCCTTGCCCTGACACATGATGCACTGAACATCAACCTCGGCAGAAGGCTCTGTAAACGGAAAAAAGCTATTTCTGAATCTTGTCGGGCGTGCTGCGCCGAAATAGATTCTTATAAACTCGTTCAACACACCTTTGAGGTCACCGAATGTTATATCTTTGTCCACATACAAACCTTCAATCTGGTGGAAGAAGTTGTTCTTTCTTGCGTTAATATTCTCGTTTCTGTAAACACGGCCAGGTGAAATAACCTTAATTGGCGGTTTCTGGGTTTCCATAACATGGATTTGCGCGCCGGAAGTTTGGCTTCTCAAAACCACATTATCAGCAAGTTTGCAGAAGAATGTATCCTGAACATCACGTGCAGGGTGTTCTTTCGGGATATTTAGCATATCAAAGTTGTAGTATTCTGTCTCAACTTCCGGAGAAAGCTCCGGAGCTACAACAGAGAACCCGAGGTTCTGGAATATTGAAACGATTTCGTTTGTAGTTGAAGTTAGCGGATGAACTTTTCCATGCGGAATATATTTCCCGCTAAGAGTAATATCAATTCTGTCTTTCTGGAGTTTTTCATTCAGCTCTTTTTGGTAAAAAGCATCGTGCTTCTCTTTTAACAATGATTCCAAATCCTGTGTAATCTGGTTTGCTAGAGCACCCACGACTCTTTTATCCTCGTCAGATAAATCCTTAAGCCCCTTCTTTATAGAGTTAAACTCG
Organism: uncultured bacterium; assembly: GCA_947365485.1. Classification (GTDB taxonomy): domain Bacteria; phylum Cyanobacteriota; class Vampirovibrionia; order Gastranaerophilales; family Gastranaerophilaceae; genus CAG-196. The sequence continues at coordinate 812 of CANAXK010000087.1, read as the reverse complement.
CCTTTACGGCTAAGGTATTTCAGTCTTATTTCGTCAATATCGCTAATAGACTGTGCTTTTTCAATATCTGCTTTTGCTGATGAATAAATGTTTTCCAATTGTGTTTTCATTGCTATTCTCCCTTAGAAAATCATACCGCGGGAGAGCCGAAATGTAAAGTGCAGTATATTATTTGTAGGCGCATTCAAAATCAATAAGGTAGAGTTTGTTATCCAGCTTGCACCCCTGCTCCGGATTCCAGTCCTTAATTTTATACCCCTTTTTAAATATTTCCTGCTTAATTGTTTCAAGCTCACTGTCGGTTACAGGCTCTCCGAGCTTTCTTATAAACCATCCCTGCGTATTTTTTGTAAAATAAGTATCATACATCCCTTTTGAAATAAGCGGCAGGTCAAAATCCTCAAAAGGTCTTTTGTTAAAAAAGTTCATGTTTTCTGAAACGCACAGCACTTCATTGTTATCGATTTTGAATGCCAGGTTGTTGTTTCCGGAACCAACTACACCATTCAGCATTCTGTTTTCAAACAGTTTTCTCGGGAAATACTCAAGCATTTCATTTAGGCGGTATTTATCAAGCGAATCGAGGCAAGTTTTTCCTTCAACATTGTTTTTTATGTTTTTTGTAACCGCATTCAGAAGATTTTTTATGCCCTTGAAAAAAGGCATTGGCTCATCAAGAACAGCAGTACCGTTGTTTAGAAAGCTAACGGTGTCTGTTTTTAGATTCACGCAAAGTCTGTCAACAACTTTCGCGCCAAAAGCTGGAGCCTTGTAAGTATATTGTTGGGAATTAACGGGTTGTGTTGAAATAT
>CANAXK010000086.1 GCA_947365485.1 uncultured bacterium | reverse complement strand
TGAGCGTCGACATCTCGTTTATGAATGTTTTAGACGCCTGTTACGTGTCCACAATGTGCTCAACAGCGCACTATATCAAGTACCCTGACGGCAAGATTAAATGGAAGATATCTTCTGAGCTCGTAAGAGAGTTCAACAAGGCTTTGGAACTCGGTAACGCAGATTATATCTAAAGCACTTCTATCACGTTTTTTATATCGTCAGATGTAACATTTTTCAGTGCAAGCTCCTTGTGCGCAGATGTCAGCACCTGTTTTTCTTTTAAAATAGTCAGCACTTTTAGTATCAAAGTCTGGTTTTCGCTGTCAAGAAGCGTTTCAAGCTCTTCAATGTTGTCCACAAAATCTACGGCAAAGAAAACAAAATCGCTTCCGTCATACAATTCATCGTAGAACAGGCTTTCAAGCTTGTGTTTGTTTACGCCTGACAAAAGATTGTTTACCGCAGCAACTTCGTCTTTTGTATTCTTGTCGCAGTCGAACAAGTATTCGTCGTTTTCCAGAAGCTCCTTGAACTTGGATTTTGCAAGCATAAGAAGCACAGCAGAAGCGCTTGTGAGGTTTGAGATATACATGTTTTCAAAAATCTCAAACAGGTTATAATCAATAACCGCGCTTGCCGGAATAATTTCCGGAATCGCGTTAACAATATGGCACAGAACGAGAATACCTGATTCCACATCCCTGTTCAAAAGCTCTTCAACAGGGATAAGATACGGGATTTCTGATGCGATATTCTCTGAAAGCGTAGATTTTTTCATCACTTCAAGAATCTTATCCAACTCGTCTTTTGCCTGATAATTTACCAAGAATTTAACAGCCTCGTACTGTTCAAACTCGTCTGAAGAATTTAATCTCTCGAGGGCCTCGTTTTTGGAGACATCATCTCCCATTTTTGAAAGAACCTCGATTGAGTTCATAGCAAGCGGTTCAAACTTGGAACGCGCAGCCTGCCTCAAGATCGGAAGCAAATCCTGAATGAGTTGTTTTTCCACAAAAGAAAAATATTTTGCAGCATAAGCTTTTTTGCTGTCGTTTTCTTCTAGAAAAATTTCTTTCATCACTGGAAGAAGTTCTACCCCGCCAAACTCATAGAGAACTTCTGCTATCATAGTGTCGTATGAAGGTGAATAGTAGTCCAGAAAGTTTAGAAGGTTTGTGTAATTATCTTTGTTGCAGGCTTTTTGAATCCTTTTTGCAACGTTGTTTTTCACAAAATCAAACAGAAAATCATCCTGCTTAACCAGTTTAGAAAAGAGGTTAACATCAGAGGAGTCAACAAGTGTTTTTGCAACTTCTTCATACTCAACAGGATTCTTGCCCGTGAGTTTTTTTATTAAGTCCATAATTATTAATCCAGATAAAATACAGTAACTACTTTGTGATTTTCTTCGGCGTATTCAACGGCTCTGTGAAGAGTTTTACTAGTGTGAGAAAGGAAACAGATTAACTGATTGCAGTCATCAATAATCTCACGGTTACAAACTCTTGAAGCGTCAGCAAGTGTCATCATAGCTCTGTCAGCGTGTTCAACAATGTTCGGAACACCAATAAGCTGGTCTTGCACATCAGAAGGCTGCTGCCCGATAGTTTGAGGTAAAATAACTTTCAGTTTGTCAGGGTTTGACTTCATAGCACCGCGGATAGCTGCTGCGTTAGTACCGCAAGAACCGCCGGAAGTAATGATTGTGTTGCCCTGTCTTACAAGCGCAGTGGTCAATGTTTCAATCATTTGCTGGTGAGTGATAGCAAGGTTTCTTGAACCGATTATTGCAATTCTTTTTGCGGGCTGCTTGATTGTTGCAAGCTCCATAGCAAGCTCATCAACCGCATCCGGCGAACCGTCCGCAACATCCAAATCGCCAATAGGCACCATAATGGAGGGCTGTTGTTGTTCGTCGTCAATAGAATTTAGAATATCGTTCATTGTACCACCTTTTGATAAATTATATTATTGTCTTTCTCATTTTTTTTATGTATGCTGATATATAATAGCATAAAATTAGTGATTTGGGAATAGGGGAATGGAAAATATTTTACAAAACCTGAACAAGGAGCAGCTTGAGGCGGCAAAAACAACAAACGGAGCATTACTTATACTGGCTGGCGCAGGAAGCGGCAAGACCAAAGTTTTGACCTCAAGAATCGCATATATGATTCAAAACGGCGCAGTTGCCGGAAAAATCCTTGCTGTAACGTTTACAAACAAGGCTGCAAAAGAGATGAGAGAACGTCTCTCTTCAATTCTGGGCGAAAACGTTGTGAAATATATGTGGGTAGGCACTTTCCACAGCATTTGCGGACGTATCCTGAGACAGGATATTGAAAACTATTCATTCCAATCCGGCAAAAAACTGGACAAGAATTTTACTATTTATGACGAAACTGACTCACTTGCAATAATTAAACAAGCCATAAAAAAGATTAATCTTGACGATAAAATATACCAGCCAAAGTTAATCAAGGCAGTTATTTCCAACGCAAAGAACAAGATGCAGGACGCTTATACTTTTGCAACCTTTGCACGTGATTTCAAGTCACAAAATATTGCAAAAGTTTTCGAGTTTTACGAAAACGCGCTTAATAACAACAACGCGATAGACTTTGACGATATGCTTATGCTCTGCGTTAAGCTTCTGGAGCAGAATCCGGAAGTCAGAAAAAAATATTACGACAAATTCCAGCACATTCTGGTCGACGAGTACCAGGACACCAACCAGGCTCAATATCAGCTTGTAAAAGCGCTTTATACAAACCTGCTACAGGAGATTCCGGATTCAAGGTCACTTTGCGTTGTAGGTGACGTTGACCAATCAATCTACAGCTGGCGTGGTGCGGATTTCAGAATCATCATGAACTTCCAGAACGATTTTCCAAATGCAAAACTGGTTAAGCTCGAACAGAATTACCGCTCAACAGCAAATATTCTTAACGCTGCTAACGCGATTATTGAAAACAACGAAGAGCGCGTGGACAAGGTTCTGTACTCTCAGAAAGGCGACGGGGAGAAGATTTCTCTCTATGAAGCGCAAGATGAAGGGGACGAAGCGAACTACATCGTAAAATCAATAAGAAACACTTCTGATAATTACAACCAATTTTCTATTCTGTATAGAACAAACGCCCAGTCACGTGCTTTAGAAGAATCCCTGATAGCAGCAGGGATTCCGTACAGAATCTACGGCGGGCTAAAGTTCTATGACCGTAAGGAAATCAAGGACGCGATTGCTTACCTTAAACTCATTTACAACAATGACGATTCGCAGTCACTTAGAAGAATCATCAATGTTCCTAAGCGCGCAATCGGAGAAACAACGCTCAAGCATTTGCAGGAATACGCTGATAAAAACGATATAAGCCTGTTTGGCGCGATTAATCAGGTTGATAGCATTGAGGCAATAAAAGCCGGTACAAGAACAAAGCTGAAAGACTTTGCGCTACTTATCGAGAAACTCAAAGAAGCGCAATCCAGATACCAGCTTCCGGAATTTTTAGGGCTTGTGCTTGAAAAGAGCGGGTACTTAAGAGAGCTCCACGCCTCCGGCACAGACGAAGATGTTACAAGAATCGAAAACTTGCAGGAACTTGTCAACGTAGCAAACGAGTTTGAGCCGGAAGAAATCGACAACACTCTCGGTGAATTTCTTGCGCAGGTCTCACTTGTATCAGATATCGACGGCATGGACGAGATTGCGAACAACGTAACACTGATGACGCTTCACGCATCCAAGGGTCTGGAATTTCCTATTGTATTCCTTGCAGGCTGCGACGAGGGGATTTTCCCGTCTGCAAGGTGCTCAAACAGCATATCTGATTTGGAAGAAGAGCGCAGGCTTATGTACGTAGGTGTTACAAGGGCTGAAACAAAGCTCTACTTAACCACTGCAAAGCGCCGTCAGATGTGGGGTGAATACAAGTATTACACGCCTAGCAGGTTCTTAGAAGAAATTCCTGCAAACCTTGTAGAGCAGGAAGAATCAGCGTTTTCTGATTACTCACAGAGCAGGAGCACATTCACAAGCGCGGTCAAAAAGGTTAAAAACGAAGGTTACGGAAGCAAGTCAGCTTCTTCAAAATCCTCGTTTACAAGTGACGGGTATGTTAAACCGTCAACAGGGTTTGGTTCAAACTTTGTTGCGCCTTCCCAGAAGTCTTCAACCGGCTTTGGCAAGGATTTTGTTGCTCCGTCTGCAAAGAAGACGACAAACGTTATCCAGCGCACTCCGAGCAGAATGATTATCAAGAAGAACCCGATAAACAAAGAGCGCGAAGAAGAAAAAATCAAAGCTTTCTTTGAAGACAATGTGATGAAGCGCAAGCTTGAAGAGAAAAAGCGCAAAGACGCAGAGCTTGCAGAGATTCAGAAAAAAGAAGAAGAGCTCAAAAACACAGCAACCCAGTACTTCTTCAATGTTGGTGAGCGCGTGTTCCATGAAAAACTCGGAATCGGGCACATTACCGATGTTATCCAGATTGGAGACAGCACAATGTACACGATTGATTTCGGTAAGCTCGGCAAAAAGGCAATGGACGCGACTTATGCGCATCTGAAAAAGTTTTAGGTAAGCTAGTCCCCCTCCAAGGTGATTAAAAAATTTTCCCCATGAAAATACAATAAGAAGTCACAAAAAAAGGATGGGGAAAATGTTATCTAAAAATAAATTTTTATCATTAATACTTGCGCTGCTATTAATTTTTAATGTAAATTCACCGCTGCTGTTTGCCGCGGAACAGGCACCTGCTGTAGAGAATAAAACCGATATTCAGGCTGTAGAAGCGCGAAAGCCCAAGTATCCAAACTACGCTGATATGTATGTTGGAGAAGACAAGTACGAAGGATTCAACCGCAAGATGTTCAATCTTAACAGCAAACTTAACAAGTTTGTTGCACGCCCCGTCCATATCCTCTGGGCTTCTGTTATGCCAAAATACGGCATGGATAGGCTGCAAAGCGCATACAATAATATTGAATACCCGAAAAGACTTGCAAGTTGTCTTCTTCAAAAAGACGGCGAGGGTGTAAAAAACGAAACACTCAGATTCTTAACCAATACAACCATTGGGTTGGGCGGGCTTTTTGACCCTGCGGACAAGTTATTCAAAATCAAACCAACTTCCGAAAACATGGAGCAGGCACTTTGCAAATGCAAGATGAAGCCAGGGCCTTATCTTGTTGCACCGGTTCTGAATGCCTGCACTCCGCGCTCGCTCTGCGGAAGGGCGCTTGAAGCAGCGCTTGACCCTTCAGTTTACTTAGGTACACCGGTTACGGCAATTGTAAAATTCGGGTTAATGGTAAACAGGACTTCATACATGCAGCCGCTTGCAAAAATGATTGAATCAACTTATGCTGACCCGTATGATATTCAAAAGAAGCTCTACGGAATAGAGAATTATATCAAGAACTCAAACCTTGATAGAAAAGACCTGCTTCAAACAGAGGCTGAGCTTGTAGAAGAAGGCCAGTCTGCGCTTGCAGAAGAGATGATTGCACAGCTTGGAGACGAGGCTGCGCCAATTGAAGACCCAACCCCCACCCCAACCCTCCCCGAAGGAGAGGGAGCGATGCAGCCTCCGCTTACCATGACCGATGAATACATCACAGGCGCGGCATCTGCACTTGAAGATTTAGAGATAATAAAAAAAGAGCCGATTAAGCCGGATATCGTGCTTTCAGATTACAACCCGCAGTGTCCGGTAGTTGATTCAATGCGCACAGCGCTTTTTGACGACCCGAGCATAAACAAATCCATCTGGAACGAGCTTTCTATCTGGAACAGAAGTTTCGCAAAACGTATCAAGACAGGTTCTGTAAGCGTTGTTCCGGAGCGGGAAGCGTACAAGTACCGCTACATCCTGCAAAAAGACAAAAATGCACCGCTTGTGATACTCTATCCGTCAATCGGTGAAGGCGCAACAACGCACCACTCAACGATTTTTGCGAAAATGTTTTATGATGAGGGGTATTCTGTCATAATGCAGGGCAGCCACTTCCACTGGGAGTTTGTAAAAAGTATGCCTCAAGGCTACTGTCCGGGTGTGCCTGCGGTTGACGCTGACAACATAAAACTCGTTACCTCAAAAATCATTGACTCACTTGAAAAAAAATACGAACGCAAGTTTGACGAAAAAGTGGTTGTCGGAACCTCGTTTGGCGCTATGGCAACGCTGTTCCTTGCAGACAAGGAGAGCAAAAACAACACGCTTAACATTAGCAGATTTATTGCGGTATCTCCGCCGATTGAGTTAACTTATGCACTTGAGCAGCTTGATAAAAACGCAGACGAGTTTGACAAAAATTCACCGGAGGTCAAGCACAAAACCGCGGTAACTGCAGCAAAGATTTTGCAGCTTGTAAAGCTCAAGGACTCGCCGGAATTTGAAATCGGGGCGCTTCCGTTTTCCGAAGAAGAGGGGAAACTGATTACGACATTTATTCTGCGTCAGAAGCTTTCTGACCTGATTTTCACAATCGAGAATGTTGCAAAAGGTCAAAAGACCGACATTTACGATGCTATTAACAACACAAGTTACAGAGATTACGCAGAAAAATATTTGCTCAAAAACGGCGAGCTTACGATGGACGATTTGCAGTACGAAACAAGCCTGTTCTCGCTTTCAGACTACCTTGCAAACAACGACAACTACAGGATTTATCACTCTTTAGACGATTATTTTACAAACAAAAGTCAGATAGAGAGGCTTAAAACCTTCTCCGGAAGCAGGCTCACCTGTCTTGATTGCGGCGCGCATTTAGGGTTTCTGTACAGAAAGGAGTTTATTGAGTCTTTAAAAGCAGACATTGCAAGTAAAATGTAACAGTTCTGTAACAGTCTGATTTTATTAATCGTGATTTATCGTATAATAACAAGACACAAAAAACAGGAGTATTATATTATGGAACTTGAAATCGGAAGCAATCCTTATAGTCATTACCGCTCAAACGCATACTGGTCAAGAGTGCATCTTGATACACGCTTTAAACCCGATGCAGACGACGCACAGTCTATTATTGACCATCTGAGAGACTGCACAGAAAACCCGACAAGAGGACTCATTGCAAGGCGCGAAGTTACCAAGAAACCTCATTATCCTGGATACTACGAAAGAAACAAATCAATCTTGGCAAAGATGCCGGAGGTTAAACAGCAGCACGATTTGTTTGAAAAAACTTTTAAAAAGCTTTACCCGAAAACCGGCAAAGCAAGAAAAGCTTTGATTAATAACCAGAATGTGTTTTTTAGGTATGTAAAACCTAAAATGGACGATTTCACAAAGGCTATTTTCAAATTCAAATTGTTGTTCAAGTAAATGACTGCGCTATTTTTATGCTAATATTAACATAAGAAATGGCGGTAGAAATTGAAATTTTATCTTAAATCAATGGGCTGCAAATCAAACCAGTTTGAAGGTCAGATTGTTGCAGAAAAACTGGTCGAAGCCGGTTATGAAGAAGTAAAAAACCTTGAGGATG
>CANAXK010000085.1 GCA_947365485.1 uncultured bacterium | reverse complement strand
TAATCCGTTCTTTTTCAATAACGAGCGGTTTTTTCTCGGCAAATCGGCAGAGCATAATCAGGTACTCGCCAATCAGCCCGACGCTTAGAATCTGTACAAAAATCAGGAAGTACAGCGAGAGCATTTTTTTCGGGATGATAAAATTGAGATACCCTACATAGCAAACCAGGCTTATCAAAATAAGCGCAAAAGTTATCATCGCACCAAAGAATCCGAATATTGTAATAAAGTGCACCGGCACTTTTGTTGTTCTTGTGAGCCCTAGCATTCCGCTATCCCAGAGTGTAAACAGGTTGGTTTTGCCGTCTCCGTTTTTTCTTTTGGGCTGGTCAAAGTCAATGACTTTCATTGCGTAGCCCAAATCCAGCACTGCGCCGCGGAAGTACGGGTACGGGTCTTCGGTTTCGCGGATTTTATCAATGACTTTTCTGTCGTAGAGTCCGAATCCGGTGTAGTTTCTAATAAGTTTGCACCCTTCATCTTTCATTACATCGAGTGCAAAATAGTAAAACCTGCGCAGCAAATCAAGGACAGAAAAGCTTCTTGTGTCGTATTTTCTTGCAACAACGACTTCGCAGCCTTTTTCCCAGTTTTCAATAAAGTCGTTAATAAGCACCGGCGGGTCTTGCAGGTCGGAAGCCAGATAGATTACAGCATCGCCTGTGGCCTGCATAATTGCATAGTAGGATGATTTTATGCTGCCAAAATTTCTGGAGTTAAGAATAACTTTGACTCTTTTATCTTCCTCAGCGATTCTTCTTAGCGCGTCTGCTGTAAAATCTTTAGAGGCGTTATCGATAAAGATTATTTCAAACTCGTATTGAGGATGAGACTGCATGACTTCTGACAGTTCTCTGTACAAAAGTGGGATATTGTCTTCTTCGTTAAAGCAGGATGTTACAATGCTGATTTTTTTCATTAGCTGGCTCCTTGGATTTTCTCATACAACAATAACATAAATTACCTGTTTGTAGAATAGTCAAAAAATTTTAATGGTAAATACTACTATTGTAAAGGAGATTTTTTACAATGAAAATGTTGATGTTTGATTTTAGAGACTCAGAAAAAAGTTTTTTTGAAAAGACCGAGCTTCCTGATTTTGATATAACCTTTATCAAGGAGCCTCTAAACGAACACACAAAGCTTACAGACGAGCAGCTTAGAGAGACTGATGTCATAAGTATTTTCACCGGCTCGAATTTAACCGAAGATGTTTTGTCAAAATTTCCTAACCTTAGAGTGGTTGCGACCCGCTCAACAGGGTTCAATCATATTGACCTGCAGTACTGTACAAAGCTGAATATCGCGGTTTTCAATGTTGAGCACTACGGAAGAACAGCGGTTGCAGAATACGCAGCCGGACTGATGATTGCGCTTGTAAGAAACATGCTTCCAGCTGCGGTTGATATGAAAAACTGCGAGATTAATCATGCGCTCTATGAAGGCCATACCTTGAACAATATGACAATCGGCATCATTGGCTGCGGCTCAATCGGAAGCGCGGTTGCTGAAATTGCAAGATTTTTTGGCATGCGAGTCTTAATCAACACATACATGAAGAATCCTGATTTGGATGATAGTTGCAAATATGTAACATTGGATGAACTACTGGAACAGTCGGACATTATTTCTTTGCACGCACCTTATACAGGTGACAACTATCACATGCTGGGTGCAAGAGAATTTAACAAGATGAAGGACGGGGTTTATATAATAAACACTGCAAGAGGCGAGCTTATTGACATTTCCGCTCTTTACGAAAATCTGGTAAAGGGCAAGGTAAAAGGCGCGGGGCTTGATGTTTTGGAATGCGAGTTTCTTGCAAACTGCCCTGCAAAATTACAGACAGTGCTTCAGAACACTGATTCGGAGTGTGTTTCAACAGCGCTCATTTCCCAGAAGTTATTCAGCTTAAAAAATGTTATCATAACTCCGCACATAGCTTACAACACAAATGAGTCAATAAATTATTTGCTTGAGGCTACGTTCAATAATATCAGGGATTATTTGAAAGGGATGAGGTCAAACAATAGAGTTTGCTAATGATTTATGCTATTATTTATGTATGGCAATAATATCAGATGACGAAGATTTAGGGATAAGGGTTAAGAAAAATCCGGTAATAAAACCCGAGACAATAGAATACGACAATACTTTTGAGAACAGCATCCGTCCAAAAGACTTTGACAGCTACATCGGCCAGAGCTCGCTTAAGGAGACCCTGAAAATCACGCTCGAAGCTGCAAAAAGACGCGAACAGCCGCTTGACCACCTGCTTTTTTACGGCCCTCCTGGTTTGGGTAAAACAACGATTGCTGGTGTTATTGCAGCCCAGATGGGAGTCGAAATAAGGATTACGTCAGCGCCCGCGCTTGAGCGCCCCAGAGATATTATCGGGATTCTGATGTCATTAAAGGGCGGAGAGATTCTTTTTATTGACGAAATCCACAGGCTCAACAAGGTTGCAGAAGAGATTCTCTACCCTGCAATGGAAGACTTCACGCTCGATATGACAACCGGAAAGAGCCAGACCGCAAAGACTTTGAGGGTTCCGATTCCAAAATTTACGTTAATCGGTGCGACAACAAAGGCCGGAGAGCTTTCAAGTCCGCTACGTGACAGGTTCGGAATCATCCACAGACTTGAGTTTTATACAGTTGAAGAGCTTTCAGAGGTTGTAAAACGCACAGCAAAAATTCTGGATATCAAGGTGACAGAAGAGGGCGCGCGCGCAATCGCAATGCGTTCAAGAGGCACACCGAGAATTGCAAACAGGCTGGTTAAGAGGGTGGCTGATTTTGCAATCGTGAAATACGACGGGGTTATTGACCGCAGGGTTGCGGATGAGTCGCTTGATATTTTGAAGATTGACAAGTTCGGGCTGGACACAACAGACAGGGCGCTTTTGAATCTGATTATTGAAAAATATGACGGAGGTCCTGTCGGGGTTGAGACGATTGCAGCGGCTTTGAGTGAGGATGTGCGCACTATTGAGGATGTTTGCGAGCCGTATCTTTTGCAGGCAGGGTTTTTGCAGCGCACACCAAGAGGAAGAAAGGTTTCTCCGGAAGGCTACAGGCATCTTGGAATCAACATGCCGTCAAGCCAGACGAGGCTTTTTGAGGAGTTATAATTTTGCGATTCTTAGCACTAATATTATCATTCTTTTTTCTTTTACCTGCTTTTGCAGACGAGACAAAAATACTGCCGTCTGTTACAGGAAAAGTTCAACAAGTTCAATACATAGACATTGACGACAGCTCGGAAGTTGCGCAAACAAAACAGATTGCGGATATTATTATTCTTGACGGCGGGTTTAAGGGGGAAAAAGTCCAGCTTGATAACATGCTGACCGGAAATCCGTATTATGACATCAAGCTCAAAAAGAACATCAAAGTTATCCTGCACGTAGAAGACAACGGCGACGGTCTGGAGTTTTCGGTCGAAGACATAAAGCGGTCGGGCACGCTTGTGTGGCTTTCGCTTCTTTTTTGCGGGCTGCTAATTTATGTTGGGCGGAAAAAAGGATTGTACAGCCTTGTGTCAATAGCTTTAACCGTTCTGCTAATAAGCCATGTGCTCTCTCCGCTTGTGCTTATGGGCTTGAATCCTGTGCTTGGTGCGATTCTTGTATGCATAGCTTCAACTGCTGTTACAATGTATCTTGTGGGCGGGTTTAATGCAAAAAGCACATCTGCTTCGATTGGCGCGGTATTGAGCCTTCTGGTTGCAGCGATTCTGTCGTATATTTCAATCCACACGGCGCATTTAACAGGGTTTGCGAACGAGAACTCAATGTTCTTGTACAGCGCACATCCGGAGTTGGATTTTGTGGGCATAACAATTGTGACAATCGTGCTTGCGACTCTCGGCGCGGTTATGGACGTTGCGATGTCAATCGCGAGCACGATTAACGAGATTTACACGGTTGATAACACAAAAAGTGTTAAGGAGCTTTTCATCTGCGGGATGAATGTGGGGCGCGACATTATCGGAACAATGGCAAACACATTGATTCTGGTTTATCTGGGCGGTTCGCTTCCGCTACTTTTGCTTGCAAGTAACATTGATTTACTAAAATTTGTTAACCTGAATCAGGTTGTAACAGAGATAGCGTCAGCGCTTATCGGAAGCATAGGGATTGTTATCTGTGTTCCGATTACCGCGATTGTGGCGTCAGAGCTTATAAAAAGAGGGCACGAAATTGAGCATCAATAACGTAATAATTTGCGGGCTTGGAGCTGTCGGGCTGACTTACGCGGCAAAACTCAAGGACAAATGCTGTTTGAAGATTCTTATAGACTCAAAAAGGCTGGAGCGTTACAGGCGGGAAAAACCTTCTCTTAACGGGGTCAGTTTTGAATTTGACTACATTTTGCCTGACGATTCTTTTGAAGCGGATTTGATTATCATCTCAACAAAAGCGCAGGGGCTTGATTCTGCAATAGAGAGTATAAAAAATTTCGTTGGAGAAAAAACAATCATACTTTCGCTCCTGAACGGAATCTCGTCCGAGGAAAGAATCGCTGCGGCTTATCCAAGCGTGGCTGTTTTGAAATCGTATTTTATCGGGCACAGTGCGGTGAGAACAGGTAATTCTGTAACGCAGGACGGGATTGGAAAAATCGTCGCAGAGAACAATTCCGAAATCATTGATTTCTTCACCCGTGTGGGTGTTGATTATTCAACACCTGACGATATTGACTACTCAATGTGGTTAAAATTCACGTTGAATCTGTTTTCTAATCAGGTGTCTGCAATAATGGACATGACCTTCGGGGATTTGAAGCAGAACGCTGCGTTCATTGATTTTGCAAAAAAGATAATTGCCGAGGTGTGTGAAATCGCGTCAAGAAGAGGAGTTCGCGGGTTAGAAAATCTGGAAAAGGATGCTCTGCATGCGCTTTCTCTCATGTGTGACAAGGGAAAGACTTCCATGCATCAGGATATTTTAGCTGGCAGGAAAACCGAGGTCGAGATTTTTGCAGGCGAGATAATCAGGCTTGGCAAAGTCTTAGGGGTTGCAACTCCTTACAATCAGGTTTTGTACGACATGATAAAAATTGCGGAGGAGAAGAATGAACATCGCGTTTATACCTGTTAGAGGCGGGAGCAAGTCCATTCCGCTCAAGAACATAAAAGAAATCAACGGCAAGCCTCTTGTGTACTGGACAGCGCTTGCTGCATCCAGCGCAGAGTGTGTGGACAAAGTCGTGATTGCAACAGACAGCGCCAAAATCAAGGAGGTCGTGCTTTCATTCAATCTTCCAAAGCTTGAGGTTTACGACAGAGACCCGAAGAACGCGTCTGACAGCTCTTCCACAGAAAGTGTCATGCTTGAGTACATTGAGAATGCAGATTTAGGCGGGGATGACAGGTTCATACTGATTCAGGCGACTTCGCCATTATTAAAATCCCATCACATAGACGGGATGTACAGTGCGCTTATTGAGAGTCGCGCGGATTCAGGATTTTCAGGGGTTCGTGAAAAGCAGTTTCACTGGATAGAGACAGAGAGTGGCGTTAAACCAATTAATTATGATTACCGCAACCGTCCACGAAGGCAGGATTTTCAAGGAATAATTGCAGAGAACGGGGCGTGTTATATTAACTCTGTTGGAAATATTTTAAGAGACAGGTGTCGTTTATCAGGCAGAATCATCGCATACGAGCTTCCGGCTTGCACTGCTTACGAGATAGATGAGGAAGACGACTGGGAGATTGTCGAGGCGTTAATGAAGAGGTAGAAAACAATAGTGGCGCCGGATGTACATCCGGCGCCACTATTTAAAAAAACATAACTATGCTCTGTCTTTGATTTCTTTTTCTATATTAGAAATAAACTCATCCACAGCCACAGTACCGACCTGACCAACGCCGCGTTTTCTTACAGCAACAGCGTTTGCCTCGATTTCCTTATCGCCAATTACGCAGACATACGGAATCTTTTTGTCCTGCAAGGATTCTCTTATCTTGTAATTCATTGATTCGGAGCGGTCATCGAGTTTCACTCTTATACCGGCATCGCGCATTTTCTTATAGACTTGTTCCGCAAAATCAATATGTTTTTCATTAGAAATCGGAACAATCGCAACCTGTGTCGGAGCAAGCCAAGTCGGGAACGCGCCGGCATAGTGTTCGATAAGGATTCCATGGAATCTTTCCATTGAGCCGAAGATTACGCGGTGAAGCATAATCGGGGTCTTCATGCTGCCATCTTTGTCCTGATACTTGATATCGAATCTAGCCGGGAGGTTGAAGTCGAGCTGGATTGTTGCGCACTGCCATGTTCTTCCGAGCGCGTCTTTTACCTTGAAGTCAATTTTCGGGCCGTAGAATGCGCCGTCACCTTCGTTGATATCGTATTTCATACCGCGTCTGTCCATTGCTTCTTTCAGGCCGGCTTCTGCTCTGTTCCAGTTTTCAATCTCGCCCACGTAGCTTTCAGGTCTGGTAGAGAGTTCAACCTCAAAGTCCATCTTGAAGATTGCCATTGTATCAGCAACAAAGTCAATAATCTCATTGATTTCATCAACCAGTTGTTCTGGTGTACAGAAGATATGCGCATCGTCCTGTGTAAACCCTTGAACACGGGTTAGACCAGCAAGAGCGCCCGATTTTTCTTTTCTGTATACAGTACCGAGTTCTGCCATTCTTAAAGGCAATGAGCGGTAGGAGTATCTGTTTGCCTGATAAATCAGGATATGGAACGGGCAGTTCATTGGTTTTACAACAAACTGTTCGTCTGAATCTTCGTCTTTTTGGACAAAGAACATGTTTTCCTTGTAGTGATCCATGTGTCCTGAGATTTCCCAGAGTTTAGATTTAGCAATCTGAGGGGTATTTACAATCACGTACCCGCGTTTTCTGTGTTCAGATCTCCAGTAGTTTTCAATCTCTTCCCTCACGATTGCAAGGTTAGGGTGCCACAGTACAAGTCCGCCGCCGAGTTCTTCTCTTGTTGAGAACAAATCAAGCTGGGTGCCGAGTTTTCTGTGGTCGCGTTTTTCTGCTTCTTCAATGAATGTCAAATACGCCTGCAAGTCTTCTTTGTTCCAGTATGCAGTCGCATAGATTCTCTGGAGCATTTTGTTTTTTTCGTTACCGCGCCAGTAAGCACCTGCAACTTTCAGGAGCTTAATCGCGTTTCCTTTGATATAAGACGTGTTAGGGATGTGAGGCCCTGCGCACAGGTCGTTAAACAAAACATTTCCGTCTTTATCTTTAGTTAAGTACAAAGTCGGGTTGTCGTTTCTGTGTTCTTCAAGTAATTCTGCTTTGTAAATCTCGCCTTCTGATTTAAATTCAGCGATTTTTGCGTCCACATCCTGCACTTCGTATTTTTCGAAAGTAAGATTTTGTTTGATAATGTTTTTCATTTCTTCTTCGATTTTAGCCAAATCTTCCTGAGTGAAGGCGTAGCCATCAGTCAAATCAAAATCGTAGTAGAATCCTGCGTCCGTAGCCGGTCCGATAGCCAACTTTGCTTGCGGAAACAGC
>CANAXK010000084.1 GCA_947365485.1 uncultured bacterium | reverse complement strand
CAATAGGCTTCTTTGTAATCCTTGGAATCGGATATGTGATTTTTCTTAATCTTAGAAGCTCTGTCTACAAGCAGAATCTGGATTACGACAGGTCGTTAAGGCGCAGGTCATCCTTAGAAGTTGCGCAGATGTATCTTTCACCTTACAATGACATCTGGGGAGAGTTGAAGCTCTCAAACAAGTTCTGCTCAATTGAAATCTCAAAAGACGGAGTTATTTACGGCACGGAAAAAAGGCGGGACAAAACCCGTCCTTACCGCACATTCAGGATTATAAGGTCTCATGTACACGAAATTCAGGATGTCTGGGATATGTTCTGTTTGAATTTTGACCACGTTAAGACTTATGATGATATTGTTGACGATTGCAGGCTTTACAAAACAGAAATAATGGAAGATGTTATCGGAGCTCCGGAATCAGATACAAAACCGAAGCAAGCTAAACCTAACGTTGAAAAGCTGGACATCAACAATTGTTCGGAAATCGAGCTTACGGCGCTTCCGGGTATAAGCATCGTTATGTCAAAGCGGGTTATCAAAAAGCGCGAAGAGATTGGCGGATTCAAAACAATAAACGATTTCTTTTTGTTTATCAAGGTTAAGCCTCACATGGAAAACCAGCTTTGTGAATTGGTTTGTGTAAACAAAATGAAAGGCTCTGTAAAAATCGAGCGCAGCAAAGAAAGAACCGTGGATTTGTGAAACTAAGAGTTTTTAACATCCTAAAAAATACCAAAGTCGAAGGCCCGGGAACACGCTACTGCATCTGGACTCAAGGCTGCTCCCGTCATTGCAGGGGCTGTCAGGCGGTACACACCTGGCCGCACAGCGGGGGGAAATTGTATGAGGTTGATGAGATTCTTGAAGATATTAGGAGCCAAAAAGAGATTGAGGGTGTGACTTTTTTAGGCGGGGAGCCGTTTGAGCAGGCAGAAGCCTGCGGGCTTATTGCAAAAGGGGTAAAAGAATCAGGGTTTAGTGTTTTGTGTTTCACCGGCGGTTTGATTGAGGATTTGAGGCAGGATTCCAAGAACAGAATGCTCTTAGAAAACACAGATTTGCTCATTGACGGGGCGTTTGAGAGTGACAAAGTTGACTATTCACGTCCATGGTGCGGGTCTTCAAATCAGAGGTATCATTTTTTGACAGGCAGGTATAATGAGGATATTTTCACAAAGTACAAAAACAAGGTTGAGGTTAACATCTCCAAATCCGGCGTTGTTTTTATGAACGGGATGGGAGACTTTGAAGATATCATGAGAAAGATTGATTTAATCAGGATAAAAAATTGATATACTAATCAAAAAGAGGATTTTATATGAGCGCTTACAAATTATCAAACCTCATCAGGGCAAGGTTCCCGATGATTTATGTCACAACTTTTGAAGAAGACAGAGTGACAAAATACATCAAGCAGGTCGTAACAGACGTCAAGCAGGTTAAGTTTGCACGCGAAGTTTTTACTTGGACTCAAACAAGCGGGCTTTTCAACGACACAACAGGAAAGTCAGTATCTGACACAACCTGCCCCTGCAAAATGCTTGAATACATCAGAAAGTACGACAAAGACGCGGTTTTCATAATCTACGATTTTCATGTTAATTTCGGGCTTAAAAACAGAACCCCGGATTACAATGTTATAAGAAAAATCCGCGACATTGTGCCGGATTTGAAGCTTGGCTCAGTCAGAAAAACAATATTTTTCGTAGCTCCTGAGCTATTGATTCCTGAGGCTTTGCAAAAAGAGATTACGATTTTTGACTTCCCGCTTCCGACTTTAAAAGAAATCAGGGCAAAATTTGACAGCATGCTTAACCAGAACAAATCTGTTCAGGCTGATTTGACAGACGAAGAAAAAGACAAGCTCTGCAAAGCTGCGCTTGGTCTTACATTGCAGGAAGCAGAGAGTGCGTTTGCGCTTGCAATGGTAAACGACGGTAAAATTGATTCCGGCGACCTTCCGGTTATCTTAGAAGAAAAAGTTCAGGTTATCAAAAAGACCGGAATACTTGAATTTATCAGGTCAGAGTATTCAATAAAAGACATTGGCGGGCTTGACAACCTTAAAAGCTGGCTACTTAAGCGCAACAACTCATGGTCAGAGCAGGCTAAAAAATACTGTATTCCGGCTCCAAAAGGTGTGCTCGTAACAGGTGTTCCCGGTTGCGGAAAGAGTTTGACCGCAAAAGCAATGAGCACAATCTGGCAGCTTCCGCTTTTGAAGCTTGATTTCGGGAAAGTTTTTTCAGGTCTGGTTGGAAGTTCGGAAGAAAACATGCGGCGCGCGCTTGCAACTGCAGAAGCGGTTGCGCCTTCAATACTCTGGATTGACGAAATAGAAAAAGGCTTAAGCGGGCTCGGCTCTAACGGTGACAGCGGTGTGTCTTCAAGAATCTTCGGGCAATTCCTCACCTGGATGCAGGAAAAAGAAGCGCCGGTATTTGTTATTGCAACCGCGAACAACATAAGCAATCTCCCTCCGGAGCTCTTAAGAAAAGGGCGTTTTGACGAGATTTTCTTTGTTGACCTGCCGACTTTAGGCGAGCGCAAGGAAATCTTCAAGCTCCATCTTGAGAAAAGATTGAAGGACAAGGAGGTTGCAAGTGAAATCGCGGGGATAAAAAACCTTTGTGCAGAGCTTGCAAAAATGACTGAAGGGTTTATCGGCTCTGAAATCGAGCAGGTTGTGATTTCGGCTCTGTGTGACGCGTTTTTTGAAAACCGTCCGCTCAAGTTTGAGGATTTAGAAAAGAACATCTCAACAACTGTTCCGCTCTCTATGACCCAGCGTGAGCAGATCTTAGCACTCAGGGCTTGGGCAAACATAAGGGCTGTATCAGCTGCAAAGACTTCCAACCTCAAGCAATACGACAAGGAGATACGCGAGGACAACATTGCAGCGAGTCGCGGCGGAAGAACATTAGATTTTTAAAAATAGGAGAATAATTTATGTCATGTACAGTATTTGCGCTTCCATACGCGCTTGCCTGGGTTATCGGCTCTGTTGTAGTCGGAGCAGCCGGAGCAATTCAGTCAAGAGATGAATTGAGGGATGAAAACCTTGATATTAGTGCGTACGTTAGCGAGCAAACTCTTGAGAATTATTGCAATGATATTCATGTAATCAACGAGACGAACTTCATTGAAAAGAGTTTTGAAACAGCATTTATGGACAAAGAGCTTCTTATGAAAACCATTGAAGAGCACGGGCTCAAAGGGATACAGGAAGATGGGTTCGGGCGTATATCAGGCACTGTTGATAATTACACGCTCACATTTGAAAAAATGGAATCAGACAAGCCTTATTTTCTCAGAATTTCCTGCACAGACAAGGACAAGCCGGAAGAAAAGATTGACGATTTGAGTTCAGAATACGCGTTGAATGTTCAGGAGGAGGCGTATTTGAACATTGTTGATAAGCTCAAAGCGAACAACATGGAAATCGAGGACGAAGAAGTGCTTGATGACAACACAATTGTTTTAACAGTGAATTTAGAATAAGGGTTTTGATATGGCAAAAAAATTAAAAATAAAACTACTACCAAACGGCGAAATCCAGATGGAAACGCAGGGTGTAAAAGGAAAGAAGTGTCTTGACTACATTGAGGTGTTGAAGAAGCGTGTGGATGTAAAGATTACGGATACGCAGCTTTCTCAAGAGTATTATGAGACAGAGAGTGAAGTAACAAATACTGAGAATGCAGAGATAAGGTTTGATTAAGAAAATGTGGTCGGAAAGCTAAAGCTTTCCGACCACATTTTTATTAAATGAACTGTTATCCTAATATGTCATTCAAATCACCAATGATTCCTTCATGCGGTTTTCCGCAGTTGCATTCGCAAGTAACCTTACCGGTAACATCGACTGTAACTTTGTGATCCTTAATTGCTGCAAGAATATCATCCAGCTTATTGAGAACTTTGTCTAGTTTTTCCATCAATTTAGTATCGTCGAAATTACCTCCTTTAATGTTATTAAGTATGTTCATAACGTTTTCGTATCTTTCGTCGTTTTTGCCAGCTTCTGCTTCAATCTTGTCAAGAATTGCTTTTGTTGTTACATTCAAAACATCCATCTTGGCGTCAATATCAGTCAACAAGCCATTATTACCTTTTGTAAGTTCAAGCAGCTCTGCCATCATTTTTTCAAGGCTTGAAAGATCTACATTACCTCCGCCGCCAACTTTGATGTTTGCAATTGCATCAAGAATAGCTTTAGCATTAGTTTTCTGGTTTTCATCCATTGTATCAAGTTTTGCAAGAATTTTGTCAAGCAAAGCTTTTATGTCTTTACCGTTATCACCAGCCGCCTTGATTGCATCCAGAATCGCATTCATGTTTGCAACTACATCAACTCCAAGTTTGTTAATAGCATTAATAATTGCTTCAACATCAGCCTTAGTGACACCGTTATCTATCAGCTTTTTCAAAAGTTCGTTGGTAACATCAGCTTTATCGTTGTTAGCCTGTATCAATTCTATCAACTTATCAAGAGAAGCGGCAATTCCGTCATCTCCAAATTTATTTTTGATTTCAGTAACAGTATTCTGGATTGCATCGAGCTTGTTATCAATATTTTGAGTAATACCCTTAATATCTTTCAAGATATCAATAATTGTTTCCAACTGTTTAGACTCATCTGCAGATTGAAGTCCTTTTATTAAATTGATAATCGTCTCTTCATTCATATTACTGTTTTCTTGGAATACCAAGGATGTTTCCTGATTATTAATAACTTCCTTTAACAAATCTTGAAGTTTGTCCATTTGTTCATTAAGCCCGCCAAGATTTAAGTTATTAGAATTTATTGCATTGAGAATAGCATCAAGCTGGGTTTTAACACTTTGTCCGTTAATCTTAATATCCGCAGAAATACCTGCTGTTAAGTCCTTAAGAGTTGAAACAGTGTTATTGATATTAGTAAGTATTTTGATAATTTCATTATTCTGCTCACCATTGTTTTTCAGCTCGTTAGCAATACCGTCAAGCTTTTTGTTGTTCTGAACAAGAAGAGCAACAATCTGATCGCCATATTCTTTCATCGAAAGCCCAAGTTCGTTAATCTTGGCAAGCAGTGCTTCAAAGCCTTTATTCATAGCTTCTATCAATGCCTTTTGATCTGCAGAACTTATTGTCACTGTGACATCAGTTTTGCTATCTACATCAATTATACTGTTGTCAATAACCTCCATGGAGTCATCGCCAGGGCTACAGCTTGCAAATAACCCGAGAGTCATACCAAAAGCTATCTTGCCGAGAGACTTACCTGTTTCTGCCAAATCAAATTTACCGTTTTCGTCAGTAAATCTTAGAGTCTGCCCTTCTTTTGTTGTTTCAAAAGAATTTGTTCTTGGATTATACGCAAAAGAAACAACATCTTCCATTTTTTCTTGCTTCTTAAAGTCAGCTTCTTTCATCCGTGTACCATCAGCAGCATAGAATTTGAAAGTATCTTTTCCTGTTTCTGGGTCTTTTTGATAAACAATATAGTTGCCTGAAGGTCTTTTGTGTGTTTTAGGTTCGTATTTTTCAGGATGATTCTTAACATCTTCCTCTTGTTTAGCCTTTGCTTCTGCCTTGTAAACATCTGCCTTTTGAGGATTGAACGTAACTTCGTCCATAATTTTTCCCCAGTTTGCACCGCCATTCATGCTTTCTTCAAGCATTTTAGCGTCCTTTTCACTTAGTCCAAGCTGTTTTGCAGCTGTTTTGAAGTCCACATTGTGAGTCTGAGCATATGCTTGAACTTCTTTAAATCCTACCTGTGCATTCATTGATAGTAGCTCCTTTCTTTATTTCTGTAACAATACAATCCTACTATTGCCATGTATAACGGCAACTTTTTCCAAAACTTTAGGTTTTTCAATTTTATTGTTACAAAAATTAACAATACGTTCTTGTATTGCATTTATAGTCTCGTGTTTACTTATGGAATATAAAAGTATTCAATAATTGAAAAATTGACCCAATGTAACAAAATTGTTACAAGGAGTATATTACTTAACAGCTCCACCGCCCCAGTAATCACAGATTAGGCGCTCTTTTTTAGGCATTAAACATTTGAACTTTTCAACAATCAGATTCTTTTCAAGAAGTTCCAGCTCTTTTTTTAGAATAGCTTTTTCCAGTATCAGAGAGTTGTACAGCTGGTTGCACACATCAGAAGTGCTTTGGTGTAAATGTAGTTTCTTTATTTGTAATTCTTTTTGGAGTATTTGCTTTTTTAATTGTTGTTTTTTCACTAAAGACCTCGCATAATAAGAATAAAACTTTTACGAGACTTTTTCAATCAATCTTTTAGATGATTTAAGTTTTCCTAGACACCGAGTCAATTTATGTTATAATTCTATTATGCAGACTATTGACTATAATGTAAAAAAATCTATTAGAGGGGCTTTTGGTGAAGAACTGGCAGAACTTGGCGCAACAAATCCAGACATAGTCGCTCTTGACGCCGATTTGTGCGGCTCCACCCAGACTATAATATTTGCAAAGGCTTTCCCTGAAAGATTCTTTGATGTGGGTATTGCAGAACAAAATCTTATGACAACTGCTCTAGGCTTTGCTCTTGAAGGCAAAATCCCTTTTGCAGCAACATTTGCCGTGTTTGCAACAGGAAGGGCTTATGACCAGATTAGAAATTCTATTTGCTACCCTAAGGCAAACGTTAAAGTGGTCGGCGCCCATGGCGGTATCACCGTTGGAGAAGACGGCGCAACCCATCAGGCTCTTGAAGACATCTCGCTTATGAGAGGTCTGCCGAATATGACAGTCCTTGTGCCAGGCGATTACGAAGAAACACGTCAGGCTGTAAGATACGCAGCAGAGCACAAGGGGCCGGTTTACATAAGACTTTCAAGAAACAATGTTCCTGTGGTTTTTGACAAAAACTACAAGTTCAACCCACACAAAGCTGTTGTTTTAAAAGAAGGTACTGATTTAACTCTTATAACCTGCGGGGATGCGCTTGCTGAGGTTGTCAGAGCGGGTGAAATTCTTGCTTCTAACGGAATTAATGCAGAGATTATCAATGTTCCGGTTATAAAGCCGTTTGATAGTGAAACAATTATAAAAAGCGTGAATAAAACAAATCTTGCCGTTACAGTCGAAAACCACTCAATCATAGGCGGTTTAGGCTCTGCGGTTAGTGAATGCCTTGCGGAAAATTCACCGCACAGAGTCGTAAGAATAGGGGTTAACGATGTTTTCGGGCAGAGCGGAACACCATCAGAGCTCCTCAAACATTTTGGATTAGATGCTGAAAGTATTGCAAATAGAGTTATTGAGTTAAGAAGATGATACAATTAAGAGCTGTAACGAAAAAGTACAAAAACAATTATGCGCTAAAAAACATCAATCTTGACATACTGTCAGGAGAATTTGTTTTCATAACAGGGGCTTCAGGCGCCGGCAAATCAACATTGATGAAAATGCTTTACAAAGAAGAAACGCCGACCACCGGCACTGTTCTAATCGGCGGTATAAACATTGCAAACCTGCCTCCAGAGAAGGTGCCTAACCTTAGAAGATGTATGGGG
>CANAXK010000083.1 GCA_947365485.1 uncultured bacterium | reverse complement strand
GATACTACCATCGTTAACTAATATGATTTCTATATCGTAAAGACTTTGGTTAATAACACTGCAAATACACTCTGCCAGAAAATTTTGCGTATTATAAATGGGCATTATAACAGATATCAATGGATTAATCATTTTTAATAAGCTCCCTTAACCAACCTTCATAAGACAAGGCAGTTGTCTGAAATAATTCTTTGTAAAGCTTTTCATTGCCTTCCCATTTTCGGGTTTTATCTTTTCCATGATAAGCATCTAAATCACAAGTAATATGGAACACGTTTGCATCAATTTGAGTTATTTTTATTTTATATTCGTCTTTTTTGCAGGTTAACCAATAAAAAGTCAAACTCTGATTTTTATAATATTCACAAAGTTTGTTATAAAACTCTATAATGTCTGCACTTGAACATTTGTCATCTCTATATACAAATAAAACAGTTTTTGCGTTTGCTATATGATTTTTTAATCTTTCAAATCGACGTAAAAATTTTTCTTTTACTATATTATAATCTTTATCAATAGTATCATACTCAAAATCGTGTAAGTGCTTGTATTGAGTCCTTTTGTTGTATACAACAAGGTTTGTTTCATTCTTTTCTGTTATTACCAAATCATCACGGTCAAGAAAATTATTAAAATCTTCTTTAAATAAGTTTTGTAAATTAGATATATTATCATTCAGTAGCCAATCGAAAGGATAACTTTTGAATTGCAAATGATTTAGCCTCATTTGTCTAGAAACTTGGCACCTATCTCCTAATGATATAATTAAATCATAGTGGATATATTTTTTATTTAAAGCTTTATTTAAAACTTTAAGGGCATCTTTATAGTATTGACTTTTGGAAAGTAAGTATGCTCTTGTAGCCTTACGTTTTGTTTTATTAATAATAAATATACACAATATTCTAATTATTAGATTCATTTTAGCCTTATGGATTTACAAATTTTCTTTATATTGCCGATTTATAGCTCGTATAATGCCGAAGTTATGAGAAATTCTCTGAATAAAGATGGTAAAGTTGTTCAATTCTAATATATCCAACAATTTGTCAGGTTTTAGCTCATGGTATTCCATTATCATAATATCGATATGTTTTAATAGACCTGATGAATGTAATATTGGCAGAATTTCAAACTCTGCTCCCTCACAATCGATTTTAAAGAATATCGTTTCTGGTGTTTTAAAGTAGGGTTGCATAAGCGGATATAGTACTTGTGAAGCTTCTTTTACTTTCAATTGAGCATAAGTTTTTGTGCTACAAAAACGTTCTTTGTAAACAGAGCTCATAGAGCCGGTGAGAGCTCTTTCATATGGAATATTAAGTGACTCATCAGTACTGCTTAGCCCAAAATTGAAAAGCTGTATTTTAGAATCTGAGTCATTAAGTTTGATGTTATCTTCTGCAATTCCTGCTGTAGGTTCAAGTGCTTCAAACGCGAAAATCTTTTTTACCTTTTTATTTCTTGAAAAATACAGACTCGCTGTTCCCACATTTGCACCAATATCAAACATCACTATGTCATTAGTGTTCGATACAAAATCATAACACCCGTCACAAATTATTTCATTTGCGATATAGGCAATATCCCAAGATGAAGACTTAATTTTTAGGCCATTATAGTCCAAATAATAAAAATCATCTGATTTTTCGATTATAATACCGTAATTCTTGAATTTCTCTTGTTGATTTCGGATATACTCATCACCGTATTCCATACCTTCTTTTATCAAAGATTCTCTAATAACCTTTCTCCACTTTTTGCATGGAATTAAATTTATACAAAATTTCTCAAGCTCAGTTTTTACCATGTAAAACCTCTTTCATATCAGTAACAGAATTAGATTCTATATTTTCTCTCATTTCTTTTAAGTTTTGCAGTATTCTAGAATATTCTTTAGCGTCAAGCTTTACTGCTTTAGCCATACTCTCATACAAATCCGCATTTTCTTCATACACCAAACTATTTCTATTATCGAATCCATAAACATCAGCAAACTTTTTGTTAATAATGCACGGCTTCAAAAAACCATAAATCAGCTGAAAACTGCCACTTGTCCCAAATTTTATATACCTGTCATGCGCCGGATTTTCAGGGTCTAACAGAGGCAGAAAATAATCAGATTTCTCAAGCTCATCATACATACTTGAAAAATCCAACCTGCCTTTGATATCGAAATAAGGTTTTATGTTTTCAGGTATTCCGTCTAAGCTCCCGCGTCCAATTACTGTAATTTTAAAGTTATTTTCACCCATCTCAACAAGCTTATGGACGGCATCAATAAGCAAACCGCAGTTACGGCGTTTTGCATCAAGTTCACCAATTGTTATAAAATTTGTTTCGTCATTTTTGGGTGGATATTTAACCTCACCAAAATAATGAGGATTAACAACAAACTTATTCAGAAATATCTCTTTTGCAGGATTTGCTAAGATGATACAATTTTCTTTATCATTCAATTTATCAATATGGTGTTGAACATAAATATTCTCTTTTCGCCCCGATTTAAGTCGTGGCAGGTATTCTTGCAAGTCGATGTCCTCCCGCTTGTAAAGAATTTTAGAGTTGAAAATCAGTCTTTCGTATTTCTTGAAATAATCTTTCTGAATAAGCTTCTCGAGGTCTCTTTCTCGCAACTCCCAGATTTTTACATTGTCATTAACACGACAAAAGACATTTTCAGAGCTGCCACTCATAAGAATTTCAACATTGTATCCTAAATCTTTCAGATATTTGTAATACCCGGGTAATGTTTCTTTGTGGCAATTGTTCATTTCAACAAGCAAAATTGTTTTCTCCGCAACTTTATGCTGCGAGAATTCTCTGATAAACTGTTTATCAATAGGATGAGGAATCCTTAGTTTGATTCCGAAAAAACAAATTTTTATATGTTTTAATTCCTTTTCTATTGAAAAAATTTTAGTCATTAAGTTGTTTCCTATATAGGCGTTTTATACAACACAATATGCATTGTGTTGTATTCGACACCTTTTAAATTTTTATAGGCCATTGGGGGGGTATTTTTTAACATTTTTTAATAAAAAGTAGAATTGGAGCTTATTTATGATAATATTAAATCAAGGGATTTAACCCCTTTACAACACAATGCATATTGTGTTGTAAAAGCAAAACAGGCGCTTAAAACTTACAGATTCTATGAAAAACAACAAAATTATTCATTATTTTTTCGACGATATTAATATCTGGGAGCGAGGGCACTCTTCACAGTTCAAAATGTGCTATGCTTCATGGCTGAAATTCTGTCCGGATTACGAAATCAAGCTCTGGCATTGTGGTATGGAAGAATTTCAGCAAATACTGAAAGACTCAAAATTTGTTAGAAAAGCATATGAAATGAAGCTTTGGGCGCTAATTGCCGATTATATTAGACACTACGCTCTGTATCATTACGGCGGAATATATTTGGATACGGATATTCAGCTGGTGAAAAATCTGGATGAATTTCTGGACAAAGATTTCTTTTGCAGTATTGAAGGTGACATCTTTTGTGGCGAAAATATTCCGGAATCAGCTTTTCTGGGCGGGATAAAGGGTCATCCGATTTTTAAGAAAATGCTTGATATATATAACTCGGGTGAAATCTTCGGAATTGATTATCTGATTGACCCGATAGTGCTTAAAAAAGTGCTAAAAGAAGAAATTGGCTTTAGCAAAATAAATTACGCTTCAGGACTAGAAGATAGAATAAGTCAGCAATACAGGTCCGATGTTGAGTGCAAGCTGATGGATGATTACGAGCTCTACATCAATCAGGAGCCTTTTGTGGATGAAAAATCCGGGGTTACAATTTATCCGGAGGATTATTTTTGTCCGAGCTGGAGTGCTTTTGGCGAAAAGGCTTTCACAGAAAATACTGCGGCAATTCACTGGAACCAGTCTTCATGGTGGGGTGCAATGCGCAAGCTTAAGGTTTTAGAGTCTTATCGTTACAAAAATCCTTTGAGGAGGTTTATGTACCGTGAAGCAGACAGGATTGCAAAAATATTTACATTTTTTATTTTGAATAAAAAATTGAGGCACAAATTAAGAAATCAAATAGAAACGAGTCTAAAATAGGAGAAAATTATGACACAAAAAACTGCGATGATTACAGGGATAACAGGGCAGGACGGCGGATATCTTGCAAAATTCTTATTGGAAAAAGGTTACAGGGTAATTGGTTTGTACCGCAGAGGTGCAACAGATACTTTTTCAAAGCTGAAAGAGCATGGAATCTTTGAGAAAATAGAACTTCGCGATTTTGAGTTATTGGAGTTTTCAAATATTTGCAGACTTTTAAAACAGTACCAGCCGGATGAGTTCTACAACCTTGCTGCGCAGAGTTTTGTTAAGGCTTCATGGGAAGAGCCGATTTACACAGCACAGGCAGATGGCATGGGCGTGCTTTACATTCTTGAAGCAATAAGAGAATTTTCTCCAAATACAAAATTCTATCAGGCATCTACAAGCGAAATGTTCGGAAAAGTGCAGGAAGTTCCGCAAAGAGAAACAACTCCGCTTTATCCACGCTCACCATACGGGTGCGCAAAGGTCATGGCGCACTGGATGACAGTAAACTACAGAGAAAGCTTTGGAATTTTCGGCTGCTCAGGAATTTTGTTCAACCACGAATCCCCTATGAGGGGAAAAGAGTTTGTGACAAGAAAAATCACAGACCACCTTGCCCAGCTTCATTTAGGTTTAACAGAAGCGCCTCTTGAGCTTGGTAATCTTAATGCAAAAAGAGACTGGGGCTTTGCAGGCGATTATGTTGAGGGTATGTGGTTAATGCTTCAGCAGGAAAAACCAGACACTTATGTTCTTTCAACTGGTGAAACACATCCAATCCGAGATTTTGTAGAAGAAGCCGGGAAAGTTGCAGGATTTGAGATTGAATGGCAGGGCGAAGGCGTTGATGAAGTTGGTATTGACAGAAAAACAGGTAAAACAATCGTAAAAGTTAACCCAGAATTTTTCCGTCCGGCAGAGGTTGAGCTTCTAATCGGCGATCCATCAAAGGCAGAGAGAGTACTTGGATGGAAGCGCAAAGTTTCGTACGAAGGCTTGTGCAAGATGATGATGGAAAGAGATATTGAAAGATACAGGGAAGCAAAAGCGTTGGCGATGGTGTAGATATAGAAAAAAGCGGAGGCTTTAGCCTCCGCTTTTTGTTTAAACCTTAAAAGATGTCCGTACACCTAAAACTGTTACAACTTTTCTCTTTACATCTTTTTTGTACTCGTTTTTTACTGAGAATATATCTTCAATAAAAGAATTATTTCTTATTTTTATTTTTTTATTCTTGAAGTACATCTTAGCTGCAAGCTTTTTTCTTTTCTGAATATCTTCTGAACAATTTCTTGATAAGACGTTAGTTAGAATAGATAAACATCTTGCCTTTTGAGTCACTACAACCTGCTCCACAAAATCATAATCAGGAGTTTGGGGAATTGTATAAGTATATATTTCCCGAATTGAAGAAATAAAATTAGACTTAATATTGAATAACTCAATTAGAGTATCAAATCTGGCTCCTCCTCTGTTAAGATTTTTCACGCATATAAAAGGCTTATGGAATATTAGAGCAAAACAAACGCCATGAAAAGAGTCTGTTATCAAGTATTTGCAATCTTTGATTACCTTCAGCCAATCAGCAATTTCGACATTTTTAAGCTTAATTATTTGTTCTTTGTATTTATGCTCTAGATATTTATAAGCTGCTTCATAATCGTTGTTGGTATCTAATACATAACTTGCAACTTTTGAATCAGCACAAATCTGTGAGCTATCCATAATTTTGTCATACTTTTTAGGGTCAATCAAAAACACAGGATCAAGTATCATTTCTCCATTAACATTAAAAATCTCTTTAAAAATTTCGACTCCGGATACCTCTCTACATGACAGGTAATCAAAACTGCTTAATGAGTTTTTCATGATTGTGCCGGTTTTTTTCCTAAGGTTTGCTGCGAAACAATTTTTATCCACCCCAAAACTTACAGATAATGCTATTTTTTGGTTCTTTACATCTGCAAAATTTGCTAAGTTTTTGTTTAAATGGTCAATATTATTCCAAGTCCCTATATTGAACACTTGATCAGAGCCGACAATTACCCCTCTTATGTTTTTGCATATATTGTGCGCGCTGTTTAACGAATGAGGTTTGGTAATGTCAAGAAATTTATCTGCAAATCTTTGAGCAAAAGAATTTTGATACTCTTCTCGTTCTGTTTCTCCTGCATTTAATAATTTAGTAGTATATCCAAAAGATTTTATTAATTCCTGAATTGCATAAGCCGTAAGATTAGCTCCATAATTTAATCCCCACCAGAAATTAATAATAAGATAATCACAGATATCATCAATGCATATCAAATTACACTCTTTTAAAGTCTTCTTATCTAAAAGTTCAAAAAATAATTTTCTGTTTGCATTTTTAAAAAGTCCAAAATTAGTAAGATGAGGATTGCTTGAAAGTGCCTCCCTTAAAGGCAGGTTAACAAAAATTTTTAAACTCTGATTCGATATTTTTAATAATTTGCTTACCTTTCTGATTGCTAATTAATAGAAGCGAAGTACCTTTTCCATCATTTAATTGGGGACTGTAATTATCAATCCCCCAAAAATCACCAAGCGTAAAATCTCCCTGCATTGGAATAGATTGAAACGGGCAATTAGTGCAACTTTCACGCAACGAAATGTTTCCTAAAAAGGCTCGCATAAAATCGTCTTGAGTTGTTGAACAAGATACTACTTGATTAGAAGTATGTGTTGTAATTACTTGATTTTCCCAGCCTCCAAGATATTTGTCTCTGAAAACAGTCTTCTCAAAAATTTCATCTGCGGGACTAACTCCGCAATATATTTTTGAAAAACTTTGGGAGAAGGAACCCCATGACAAATCAAATCAGCAGTTATTAGGTTATCGTAGTTTTTGCCTAAAAAGGATTTCAGCCCGGCAACCTGACATGGGGTGCCGGTAAACAATACCAATTTACCAGAGCACAGCAAGTTTTTAACTTCTTTATAAGTGTTTCCAATAGCACTTTGCACGTACTTAGAGCCCTGCAAAAGTCTCAAATCGTTTTCTTGGTAAATAACCTGATGACAAATTTTACCGGAGTCATCAAACGCTGCGCCGCATACATAACCACCTTGTTTAAATATATATGAAGCTAAAACTGTAAAAACACCTCCCGAGGAGCTTTTCAGCCTTATTTCGTCATTCGCTTGTACTGCAAAAGCTTCTGGAGTTTTAGAGTTTGAAGTGTCTATATTATTCACAGGGCAAACTTTAGCACAAAGATTACAATTTATACATTTTTCAGAATCCACAACCGGAAATAAAAAGCCTTCCACATTGGGAATCAGTGTAATTGCATTTTTCGGGCAAATACTGAAGCAGGCTCCGCATCCACTGCATTCTTTTGTACAGATTGTTATTGGCATTATTTGTGTCTCCTTATTCTGATCCTAATAAATAATATTGAAAAGACCTTGTGTGTGTCTGTTTTAATTACGGAAAATAATGGAAGCCTTTTTTTATAATCGTATCTTCCGAC
This sequence comes from uncultured bacterium, assembly GCA_947365485.1. Classification (GTDB taxonomy): domain Bacteria; phylum Cyanobacteriota; class Vampirovibrionia; order Gastranaerophilales; family Gastranaerophilaceae; genus CAG-196. Next base: position 8 of record CANAXK010000083.1, on the reverse strand, counting down.
TGTGTGTT
>CANAXK010000082.1 GCA_947365485.1 uncultured bacterium | reverse complement strand
TCAACGGCGAATCCGGCGACGACACCTACAACATCCACTATGGCGGTGGCACCATCCAAGACACGGGTGGCAATAATATCTACAACTTGAATACCGATAACGCGAATATCTCCGGCGGCGACGGCAACGATACCTTCTATGTCACCGGCTCCAATAACCTAATCCTCGGCGCCGGCGGCGATGATTATATCGTTATTGATGGTAATAGTAATACAATTGACGGGGGCACCGGTAACGACTACTATATAGATAATGGCATAAACAACAAAATACAAAACGTAACTGTGGATCCGAATAGCGGCACTCTTCGTTTTTCATATCTGGATGAAATAAAAACTTTTACCATTGGTGGCAAGACCTATACGGTCAAGAATAATTTCTCCGGAATTAACGAACTCCGATATTCCATCAACCCGAACACGGGTGTGATTACAGTTAGCGGCTCAAATTTTCGCATTAATGCAGAATCTCAACAACAATCCTTGCTGAACGTCCGTGGTAACAACAACTTTATTTACGGCTCCGACCTTTCAGATAAAATCACTATTGAACAAGGGGCTAACAACATAATTGACGGTGGCAAAGGTAACGACATCCTTATCATGAACTCTGCAAACAACTCCCTCCTTGGCGGTGACGGGGATGATACGATAACTCTCAATGCTTCAACCAACCTACAGGTCGATGGGGGGAAAGGCAATGATATATTTCAGATTCTATCAAATAATAATACAAACATAATTCTCGGCTCTGGCGACGATAAAATTACTCTCTCTGGTTCTTTCAATACCATCACTGGAGATGAAGGCAAGAACAACATCATAATAAATAGTTCCAATAACACTATTACTGCCGGGGATGGTGACAATAGGCTTGTTGTAAACGGCTCAGATAACCATGTTACAGCTGGCAAAGGCCTTAACTCAATTGGGGTACAAGGTTCTGGTAACAATGTTACTATTCAAAACGCAAAAGGTGACATTAATATTATTGGAAACAACAACACCGTTTGCAATACCCGCGGAGAGAACAATGTAATCATTAAAGGCAACTCTAATAGTTACTCCTCAACTGCTGGAGACAAAGCTATTACCATAACCGGTAATCACAACGATATTCTAACCGGCAATGGCAAAGATACATTTGATATAAAGGGCGACTCCAATACCTTAGAATCGACCGGTGGGAACAATGAATTTAATATCAAAGGCGACTTCAACTCAATCCAGGGCGGTGTTGATATTGACAACATCAAACTCAATGGAAACAACAACATTGCAAATGGTGGTGACGAAAACGATACCTACATGATATCCAAGGGCTCAAACAACACTATCGATGGAGAAAGCGGTCGTAACACCATGATAAACAATGGCAAAAACACTCACTACACCAATGTTATCGACATCACTCCCCGCCCGTTCGAACTGAAATTGAAAATCGATATTGACAGCGGTAAAGCCTCCTACATAAATACAAAAATCAGCTTCAACCTGTTTGATTTCGGTGTAGATTTTATGTCCTCTGAAGGCGCACTTGAAAGCTTGGAAAACATCGATGCCCTTCTTACAACGGTCTCTGATGAAATAACCAACATCGGCACCGTTATAAATCGTCTTGAAAGTGTAGCTGAAGCCCAGTCTATTAAACTCGCGAACATGATTTCCAGCCGCTCCACGATTCAGGATGCTGATGTGGCTGAAGAGTCCTCAAGTTTTATCCGCTATCAGATTTTGCAACAGGCAAGTGCGACTCTAATGGCCTCAAGCAGAAATTTAAGGGCAGAAAATGTTATGGGTTTGTTGAATGGGTTGAATGTGTAAATGCAGCTAGCAGCTGCGCGTTAAATCAGGATGCGGCTTTCTTTGTCATCCCCCCCCCTTGCAATATTTTGTTTTATATGTGATAATATCCTTAGGTTGGGAGCCTTGTGGTTGAAAGCCGTTTTGGAAAATAGTTTAACCATGTTTTGTTTGTAAGCCCTTAAAAGGATGAGTACCTCACGTTCATGAGCGAATTTAAGTTTAATTATGATTTTTTGAAGAAAAATGCAACGCCCGGAAGCTGGCGCCGCGGTTATGAATACTACCAGAAGGACATGATTCTGGAATCCTTCCCTGAAAAAAACTTCTTTAAGGGAAGGGTCAAAGGGAATTATCAGGATTCTTACGCAACCGATTTAATCTTCAAAAAAAACAAAGTCGAGGCAAGATGCAACTGTCCGCTCAAAGAAGAATGGTGCAAACACTCTGTTGCCGTTGCCCTAAAAGCAATCGAAGACGGTGCGTTTGAAAGCTGGATGTTCGAAAAATACGGGGTAGAGCCGGACTTGTCCGACATTGATACCTCGCTCAAGGAAGCGCCAAGAGGAAGCTATATTTTTCATTTCAACCCGAAGCGCAGACAGAATTTCTTCTCAATCCTTGTTAGGGACCGCTCTACAAATAAGATTGTGCGCTCTCTGGAAAACATTTTGCGAGTGCTTATTGAGGTTCAAAAGGCAAATCCTGAATTTGAGCTCAACGATGCACAAAAATCAGAACTTGCGCTTTTCCAAACCCTGTTGAAGATTGCAAAACAGGACAAAAAAGCCGGCTGGTACGATATTCCGATTACAAAGTTTGCGCCTGTGTTCCCGCTTATGGCAGAGCTGGAAGAAGTGCTGGACGAGAAAACAAAAGAGCGTATTGAGTTTACTAACAATACCTGGGATTTGAATCTCGATGTATCAACGACCACGATTAACGGTGGTACAAACATTGTTCTTGAACTCTTCTGGACACGTCCTGACAAGGATGAAACATACCCGTTTGAGGAGGTTAAGTACTTCTCAAGACAAATTAAGTGGGGAAGGTATAAAAATATTATATTCCCGATTAATGTTGCGATGAACGAGCTTCCGCAAAGCATAATTAAGTCAACTTTTACTGACCTGAAGGACGCAGACGGCGGGAAGTTTGTTTACGAAGAGCTTCCGCACCTGCAACAGATAATGAAGGTTAATATTGCTGAAAACATAAGCAAGCTTCTTCTTGAACACAAAGCACCTTTGAATGTCGTGACCCTCGGTATTGACTACGACCAGTCACTTAAAGCTTCGTTAGAATTTGATTATTCCGGAGTTCGGGTTCCTTATTCAAAGAGCAAGGACAAATCGCCTTACCTTTCTGTAAAAAGCAGCGAGCAGGACGGGCTTGTTTACTGGATTAAGCGGGATTACGAACATGAGCAGATGGCATATAACATGCTGCTTGCATGCAAATTTGTGCCGATGCAGACCAACAACCTTGCTTTGGAAAAAGAAAACGCTATTGATTTTTACAACTACTACATTCAGCAGGCTGGTGAGGGCTGGAAGTTTGAAGAAAAAGATGACATGAACTTCTTCAAGCTTCTAAAAGAGCCGTTCAAGATGTGCGCGAAGATTGACTTTTCGGAAGAGTCAATTGACAGCATGGAAATCCAGCTTTATGGTCAGGTTGGTGAAGAAGTCATTGATTTCGACGATATTTATGAAACAATTCAGAGCGGCGAAAAATATGCGAGGGTTAGAAGCCTCGGGTTTGTTGAGTATCCGGCTCAAAATATCTACCAGATTATGCGTTCGTTCAACTCGTTTGACGCATACAGAAACAATGAAAACAAATTTTTGGTCAAGACTTACCGTGTAGGCTTGATTACAGAGCTCCAGAACCAGGGATTTGAACTGGTTATGAGCGAGAAGTTCCAGAAATTTTGGGAGCAGATTTCGACATTCTCAACAACATCTGACGGGGTTGAGATTCCTGCCGGAGTTAACGCAGAGTTTCGTGAATATCAGGTTAAGGGCTTCCACTGGCTCTGGTTCCTGTATCAGTATGGCTTGAACGGGATTCTTGCTGACGATATGGGGCTTGGTAAAACTTTACAGGCTTTGAGCTTGCTCCAGAAAGCAAAAGAAGTTGACGGGCCGCAGCCGACTCTTGTTATTGCACCGACCACGGTTGTGTTTAACTGGGAGGCTGAAATCCAGAAGTTTACGCCGGATTTAACCTGCATGAAATTATCGGGCGCAGATAGAAAAGATTTGTTCAAGCATATTCCTGAGTACGATATTGTAATCACAAGCTACGCGCTTGTAAGACGCGATATTGCAAAGCTTAAGAAGTATAACTTTAGATACATTATTTTGGACGAATCCCAGAATATCAAGAACGCGATTTCCCAGACAGCACAGGCGGTTAAGAGTCTTAATTCAGACCACAAGCTTGCACTTTCAGGTACGCCGATTGAAAACAAGCTTGAAGAATTGTGGTCAGTGTTTGACTTCCTTATGCCAGGATTCCTGTTCAATGTTGCGGAATTTAATTACAGGTATGTTACTCCGATTATGGAAAGGCAAGACAAGACTGTTGAAAAACGTTTGAAGCTCCAAATCTTCCCGTTCATCCTGAGACGTATGAAACGCGATGTTGCAAAAGACTTGCCGGATAAAGTTGAGAATATGGCATACTGCGAACTTACTGACGAGCAAAGAGACTTTTATCTTGAAGTTCTTGACAGCACAAAAGAAGAGCTCTTCAAGAGCATCGAACTTAACGGGCTTGAAAAGAGCAGAATGTCAATCTTCTCTGCGCTTCTCAGGCTCCGTCAAATCTGCTGTCACCCTAAACTTTATGACAAAGACCATATTAAGGGCGTCATGAAGTCGGGTAAATTTGAGTACCTCAAAGGCATGCTTGAACAGATTATTCAGGAAAAACACAGAGTGCTTTTGTTCAGCCAGTTTGTTGACATGCTTGACCTTATTAAAGGCTGGCTTGAGCGCGAAGGCATTCCTTATGAGTACCTCACAGGTAAGACAAAAGACCGTCAGGCTGCTGTTGAAAACTTCAACAACAATCCGAATATTCCGATTTTCTTAATCAGCTTGAAGGCTGGTGGTACGGGCTTGAACCTGACCGGCGCGGATTATGTTATCCACTACGACCCTTGGTGGAACCCTGCTGTTGAGGATCAGGCTACTGACCGTGCTTACCGTATCGGGCAGACTAAGAAGGTATTTGTTTACAGGCTTATCACAAAGAACACTGTTGAAGAAAAGATTCAGAAAATCAAAGGGCGCAAGCGCGACCTTGTTGACAGCGTAGTTTCTATCGACAGAAATATTACAAAATCTCTTACTATGGAAGATTTGAAAGACATTTTCTCTGTCGAGGGATAAAAGATAGATATATAAATAGCAAAAAATTTTTTTATGTGTTTTTAATAAAACACAATGGTATAGAAAGGACTTATTATGCAAATTTTACCAATCAATAACACTAGCAACAACCAGACTTTCACAGGTAAGCTTAACCGCGGAAGTTTTAAGCTTTTTCAGGAAGCGTATGAAGCAGGAGCAAAAGAACTCGGACTCGGGTATGACAAAAATGAAGTAATTGGTCAATGGAGATCTTTGAAAAAATTTGTTGACAAAAATTTACATGAGGATTCTCTGGTGGTTTTGTCTAAAATTCCTAATAAAAAAACAGGGCTTGCTGAACTGGAAGCAACTATTACAAATGAAACTTTTGCAAAAAATTCAGGATATATTGCACACCACACAACAGTTAATGCAAACAAATCATTGGAAAAAGATTTCATGAACCTGGCAGTGTCAGACGAAGCTTGGTTTGCAGACTTTTTAAAAGGTACCATGAAAAAATTTGCAGGACGCTTAAAACCTGTAGAAGAGTTTAAGAATACAGTTACAGCAGCTGCAAAAAATTTCTCAAATTTAAAAAGTCCATTCAATGGAAAGCCTTATGTAGAGGATTCTGTTGCAGCGTATGCAAAGGTTTTAGAAAAAGCTGAAAACAATAGCTTCAAATTTTAGTTCAAACTAAAAATATTTAAAAGAGCTCCGAATAATCGGGGCTTTTTTATTTGTGTAAACTTTTGTAACAATATTGTCTCAAAAGTGAAATTCTTACAAAGAAATATACTTTATATATACATAAGAGCGAAACACATAACACAAACCTTTCATACAACCTACACACTAACCTTCTACACATGAGGAATTATTAAACAAGATTCCAAACCTTTCTTCAAGAAAGGTTTTTTTTTGTGTTGATTAGAATTTTGTTTCATCAATATTGTATTTAACCCGAATCTTTTCCATGGTCTCTCCGCTTAGGATTTTGTGGATGAAAGCGATTGCAACTGCGTTGGCTCTGTCTCTTGCGTGTATCTTCCGAAAAATAACTTCCAAAGTTTTTTTGACAGTACTCGGACTTACAAATAAAATTTGTGCAATAATACACTTCTTGAATCCCATGGCAACAAGGGATAAGTATTCCGTTTCTCTATCTGTTAAGATAAATTTATCGGTGTGGTTATTAATATTTAATACAACTTCCGAATTTGTCTCCATATAAATATTATATGAGAGAATGATTTTTCATAATATTGGGCACTTACCTAGTATCTAAAAGTTTTTAAACTGGTAAAATATCTTAAAAGTTGGTTATAAAAGGGTTATCTTTTGAAATTTGAGTTTAGATTATGTAAGCATGGTGGATGTCTGATAGAAAACGAAGGGCGGGTTGAAAACCCGCCCTTCGTTTAAAAAACTCTATTCAGCCTTAGGTTCAACCGGCTTGGCTTCTTCAACGCCAGAGTCAACCTTGCCAAGAATCTGTGGAAGCTCAATTCCTGCCTGTGCTGCAAGGTCGTGCATTGCAGGGAGTGATTTAATCAAGTCCTTCATGAAATTCATTGTAGTGCTGCCGTTTGGTGAGCCAGCACCGCCGTCCCAAACAGTAATCTTGTCGAATTTGATGTTTTTGATTGCTTCTACCTGTCTTTCAACAAGTGCTTCCAGTTTTTCAATCATCAGGAAGCTTGTTGCGATTTCAGGTCTGTTGTTGCTGATTTTAACCAAATCTTCGTAACCTTTTGCTTTTGCTTCCAGAACTGCTTTCACACCTTCTGCTTCTGCAAAGTATTTTGCTTTGATAGCGTCAGCTTCACCGAGCGCGATACGTCTTACTCTTTCAGCTTCCGCGTCAGCTTTAACCTGAATCTTGAGCTTTTCAACTTCCTGTCTTGCAAGCTCTTCTTTCTTGAGCTTAGCTTCTTCCTGTTCTTTTTGTGCCAGCAGAACGTCTCTTTGAGCGTTTGCTTTTGCAACTTCACCTTCTCTGTACGCGTCAGCCTGTTTTACAGAAAGGGTTGCGTTGTATTCAGCGATGTTTGCCTTGGAAACGTTTTCGCCCTCAACAGCCTGTGCTTCAAGCTCTGCAGTTTTGATACGCTGTTCTTTCTGCGCGTTTGTTTTACCGATTTCGGTCTGGGCAGTTTGTTCTGCAACCTGAACTTCTTTTTCTTTGTTTGCAGAAGCTTCACCAACTGCACCGAGTTTTTCCTGTTGCGCAACTTCGACTTTTGCTTTGTTGATTGCTTCAGCCGCTGCTTTCTTACCGATCGCGTCTATGTAGCCGGATTCGTCTGTAATATCCTTGATGTTTACGTTGATGATTTCAAGCCCGATTTTGTTAAGCTCTGTATTAACATTTGCGTTGATTTGTTCAAGGAACTTTTCTCTGTCCTGGTTGATTTCTTCAAT
>CANAXK010000081.1 GCA_947365485.1 uncultured bacterium | reverse complement strand
TTGATTATCTCTTATGTATATATAAAGTATTTCTTTTTCTAAAAATTGCCTTTTTTGGTGCGATTTGTGAAGTTTTGTAAAGTTGAATTTTATTTCTTGCAAATTTCTTAATAAATCGCAAACTTATAAACTCGTTATGAAAGGATATATTAAATGCAAAAAACATCGTTAATATGTAATAATTTTTCCGGCATAAACCGGAGTACTTCTGTTTTTGCTTCGTCTGTGATTACAGCCTCGGATATTCAGAACGTGGAATTGTTTGCTACGGAAATTAACTCCGGCGTCGGGATTCGTACGACTAAAGGCAATATTTCCGTGTGTGACCTGATTCCACAAGGAGAGCGGGTAATCAATATTTTCGAAAGCGTGCAAAAGGGCGAAACCTATTTCTTTGTGCACACAGAAAGCGAAGACGAAGGTAAAATCTATCAGTTTATCAGAGAATCCTCAAGCTTGGTGCTTAAGGTAAGCAACTTAAGCGTTACTGGTAAATCCTGCGCAACCGACGCTGCACAGGGCTGGTCTGATTTGTGGGTGTTTTCTAACTCGGAAGAGATGCTCTCTATTGAGATTGGCAAGTACAATGAAGAGAGCGAACTTGATGAAGTTGTAACAATGGCGCTTAAGGATGGAGACGGGAGAGACGTAAAAGGGCTCGGTATTGTAATCTTCTCCGGAAGGCTCTGGGTATTCAGCGAGCAGGTTCTATGGTATTCACAACAGGAGAATATCTACGATTTTGCAACTTCTGATGCAGAACTCTCAACATCGGCCGGATACATAGAATTTGTCAAAGACATCACTGCCATTTATCCGTATTTAGGCACTCTTGCTGTTTTTCACAGGAACTCATCCTGCCTGATTGCACTTGAAGAAGACAAGGCTTCGTTTTACAAAACTTTGGACTCTCCGGGCGGGTGTGCGTCTTACAATTCACTTGTGTTCCATGGTACAGAGTTGTATTTCTATGACGATACCAAAAAAGGTGTTTTCTCCTTCAAGCAGGTTGTAAACGGCAACAAGACTCTTGGCGAAAACATTGCTCTTGATATTCAGGACGAGCTTTTTGATATTCCAAGAGCCAATCTTTATGCAATAAAGACACTTTCTGTTGTGACATCTGACAGGAACGAAGTCTGGTTCCTCATTCCTGATGACGACGAAAACTACTCTAAGATTCTGATTTATGATTATATTCGAAAATCATGGGTAAAGCGTAAATCTCAAAAAATTAATTGTTGTGCAATAATCGGCGGAATATTGTATTCGGCTGGCAAAAAGATTTACGAAGAATATGTTTCAAACACCTTTGACGGAAAATTTATTCAGGCTTATTACAGATGTACTCCTATGAATTTAGGCTACGAAAACTCTATAAAAATTCTGTCTTATCCGCCTAAAATATCGTTGGATATGTATTACAACAACAGCTTTTATGTTGAATATACCAAAAATTATGATTCAACAACCTCTAAAACCCGTTATATAAAAGCTAAATCGCTTCAAAATTCGCTTTACTTTGATATAGGACATTGGGACATGGCAAGATTCCCGGTAAAGGATATCAACGCTATTAAAAAGCTGCCGTCATCATTCTTCAAGACCTTGCAAATGACTTTCCTCACCAAAAATCAGGGGGATGATTTCTGCATAAAGAACATAGAATTTGGCAAGATAAAAACAAAAATGATTTAAGAAAGGATTATCATGGGTAAAAAATCTTCACAAACCACAACCACCACCAACAGGTATTACGGGAATACTACGACTTCAAATCCCTATGCCAGCGCAACAACTAATAACTCTGGTACTGTGTCAAATTTAAAAGAGGGCACTGCGCTTAATTCAATATATAATTATGTAAACAACAATATTGATTCTCTTCTGGATGAATATCTGAATCCGAATCTGAACTCAACCACTAATCAAGCAAAATTGAATGCATTTAAGACAAATTTAAATTCAGAAGCTGCAAAGAGCCTCGAAAACAATATTATAAACCCGCTCTCAAACAGAAATATGGTACGCTCATCACAGGCTACTGATTTGTATAAGAACCTTTCAAAGAACACTACTGACTCTCTGTCAGCTTACATGAATGAGCTTCTGGCTGAATCACAAAACAACACCGCAGCTGTCATGAATAACCTTCTAAACGCTTATATGCAAGGATATAATGTCATTGCTGATACTCAAAATCAGTCGCTTCAAACAAGTGCAGGAAACGGTTCTTCTACGACGGTTGGTACAGGCAACCAACCATCTTCGCTCTTGAATAATTCAAGCGCTATGGCGAGTATATTTAGTAAGATAATTCAACTGTTTGCTAGCAGAGGAAGCTCTATATAGTTAAAAGGAGACTTATGGATAAAGAAATTTTTTACAGGTACGCGCCTGTAGTCATAGTCTGCCTTGCTTTAATCTTTCAATATAACCTCTTTGTGACACCTGAAAAACTTGAGCAAACTCATCGTGAGATACTCACCGAGGTTGCTCAGGTTTATATTACGAAATCAGAGTTCGGGAATGTGAAAGAGCAGCTGGCAGATATTAACAAGAAAGTGGATAAAATATACGACACTTTGATAAACGAAAGGAGTTTTGATGGCTTTAATAGAAATTGAATATGGTTCTCTGGCGTCGTCAGAGATGATGAACAATAATTTTAATTATCTGGATAACAGGGTTTCCGGAGTCTCGGAGAATTTAATCTCAACTGCCGCAAGCATTAATTCAAACATTGTGAGCATAAATAACGCGGTCACTTCTTTGAGCGAGAACACGACCACATCTCTCGAAGATATAAATTCTAACCTCGAAACAATAAATACAGCCCTTGAAGAAGGTGCGTTCTTTGTTACATCTTACGTAAACGGTACTTCCTGGTACAAAGAATATTTTTCCGATGAAGAAAAAACAACCCGCGTCTGGCTGGAACAGGGCGGTTGGGGACCTTATATCGGCGGAGGTACAAGCTGGAACTTTGCAACACAGATCGCATTTCTTAAACCTTTTACAACCACTAACTATAATGTGCAGGTTACATACAAATCAGAAGGTCACATGGACGTCTCTATCGGTGCAGCAGCTTACGGGCTTGACTCTTTCCAGGGCTATACATCCTGGGCCGGTGATGGTAAGCACAGCGGTTTTTACCATATTTGGAGAGCTTGCGGAGTTTAGAGATAAAAGAAAGGATTAAAAATGAGTTATAAACTAGAAAAACCATACACAGATATACAAAGAGCAGACTTTGTCGTTGAGTACAACCACAGACAAGGGCTGAAAATAGAGACTTTCGACGGAAATCTGTACGCCCTTGAGCCGGATGAGATTCTGCAAGAAGGTATTGTTGTGAAGAATCCGGATTATGAGACGGAACTTGCGCAATCCAGAGAAGAGCTCTTTAAGTCAAAGTTCTTCCAGACATCTCTTGGCTGGATTAGGCGTAAAGTAAGCATGAAAGACGGCTCAACAAAAGATTTTCTGTCAGACTTGCTTATGCAGATAAAAATTGGTATTGATGCAGGGCAGGAAATCCAAATAATAACCTATAATACGCCTCTCTTTTCGCAGGAGCTTACTGAGGAATACCTCCTTTCTCTACAGGCAAATAAAGCTGCTACTCCGGAATTTATTCAGGAGTGCTTGAGCCAGCTTGTCAGTGATTTCTACGGAGGATAAGTATGCAAAAATATACTATCAAAGTTGCAACGCCACAGGATGAATCAAAGGTTAAAGTAACAAAAGATTCCTCCGAATATTATTCCAAACTATCAAAAGAATGGGCTGTGAGCAATGCTATGGTTGAAAATGAAGACTTTTCTTCAAAGTATTATGCTGCTCAAGCCAAAAAGAATATTCAGGACGCAGCGGCAGAACTTCAGGAAGAAATGCAGGCTCAGGTCAATATCGCTACCCAGAAAGCACAGGTTGCAACTGAAAAAGCCGCAGAACTCACTTCTGCAAATAAGGCTAACGCAGATTTTTCCAATATTACAGAGGCAGCGGAGAATATTATTCTGGAACTTTCTGACCACAGTGAGGATGTCGCAAGAATTGATTCTGCTCTGGATACAAAGGCTAATCGGGATTTGTCTAACTGTACCCAACCTTATGTGTGTGAAACCTATAACAACGGATGTTCGTGGTATAGAGTTTGGTCTAACGGCTGGATAGAGCAGGGCGGGATTAGCGCCGCCAATACAAGTGGGTATGTGACTTTTCAAAAGCCTTTTACATCTGTAGATTATTGTGCGGTTGCTACAAAAACAACTTCTGCGATGAACGACTACGCATACATTAACGTTATTGAAAAACAGCTGGTAAAACTAAGACTGGTTGGTGCGTGGTCAAACGGGTATGGTGCTAACTATACTGCATACTGGTATGCGTGTGGATTTTAAATGAAAGGGATTATAATATGGCTATTAATATAGATACAAACGGTACGATAACACTTTATCAGGGTGACAGCGGCGAAGTCTCTATCTCGGGCTTGGATGATACTAAAAACTACTCTGTTTATTTTGCAATTCAGGATAAGAACCGAAACCCAATCGGGCAGGAGCTGATGGTGAATGCGAATAAAACAGAAACAGTGTCATTCTTTCTGACTCCTGACTACACTGACTTGCTTAAAGTCCCTAAAGGACAGCCTTATGAAGTCTATACCTATGGTGTTAAGTCTTGTGAATCAAATAGTAATACCGAAAACACGCTGTTTGTTTCAGACGGAACTTATGGCGATATCAACAGGATTATTGTTTATCCCCGAAAAGTTGCGGGGGCGTAAAGCTTTGATGAAAGAATGGTATTCAAATACAAAAGCCGGAATCTTCTTTGACGATATCCCTCATGTTGGAGTTCGGTATTATATTCCGTCTCTAACGCAGGAGGAGAGGAAGTCTATTGAAAAATACCCGTTTATAAACCGGAAAACTCTTCAGGTTCTGCTTGCTGACTATAAAAAGGATAAGGTCTATGAGTTCTGGATTCCAAAAGGGTATTGCTACGACGGCGCTTCCATTCCAAAAATTTTCTGGCGGGTTATCGGCTCAAACACAGATAACCGCTTTTTGATTCCGGCTCTGATTCATGATGTGCTGTGTGAAAACCACCAGTATATTGATTGCGACAGAAAATTTTCATCAGAAGTCTTTAATGCCCTTTTAGAGGCGAGCAAAGTGAATGCTTTTAAAAGATTCTGTATGAAAAATTCTGTCAACTTTTATCAACGCTTCTGTCATTGGAGGAGCTAATATGGTTAAATACAAACTTTTGGATAAACAACGTGAGTTTATAGAAATTCCTCATTCGCACTCTCTTGATGTGGCTATATATCAGGGCGGATACGGGAGCGGTAAAACCTGGTGCGGGTCTTTGCTCGGGATACTTCTTGCAAAGAAGTACCCCGGCTCACGAGGTATGGTAGGGGCAAAAGAGTATGAACTTGTCAGAAAAACAACCCTTGTTTCTTATCTTGATCATCTGGAAAATTTCGGCTACGTTCAGGATAAGGACTATACTTATAATAAAGTCGATAAGGTGATAAGATTCTCTAACGGCTCGGAAATCTTGTTCTCTGCTCTCGAAGACCCGGAAAAGTTTAAATCACTAAACCTGCACTGGGCAGAAATTGAAGAAGCATCTCAGATAACGGACTCTTCCTTTAAACAGCTTCTCGGCCGCTTGAGAAATACCTTCCGCGGCAAAAACTGGGTAGATTTCAGATACCGCCTGTTTGGACATACAAACCCACAGGCTGATAAGGGGTGGATATGGCAACGCTTTGTTGAACACTCTAAGGAGAACTATCGCCTAATCGTAGCTCCTACAACCAACAATATTTATTTACCCCCGCATTTTATCCAGTCAATGAAGGAAAGCTTCGATGAAGACTATTATAAAATCAATGTTTTGGGTGAGTTTGGCGATTATTCTTCAGGACTTGTTGTAAAAGGATTTTCTGATGAGAATAAACTCAACCTGCGTTATAATCCTGATTTGCCGCTCCATCTAACATGCGACTTTAACGTGGATCCTATGTGCTGGGCACTTGCTCATAAGGACGAGGATAATGTTTACTTCTTTGATGAGATAGTTATTGAAAAAACTACGACTCAACAATGTATCGAAGAATTTTTGAGACGATATCCGGAACACAAATCCGAAATTATAGTAAACGGCGATGCCTCCGGAGATAACAGAAGCACACAGAGCGAGTATACGAATTATGCGATAATAAAAAACGCACTGGAAAATTACGGATATCCGGTAAAATTCCGCCTGAGAGACTACAACCCTCCGATTTTGAACAGAATTTCTGCATTCAATGCAAGGGTTCGAAATTCTAATAACGAACGCCACCTGTTTGTTGACCCGAGACGGTGCAAATGGATTCTTTATAATATTTATAACCTTTCTTTTAAGGAAGGTACAAGCATTGTCGATGTCCCAACCCATACTCAGATAAAATCAAACAGGGATTCTAAATTCTTGGAACACCCTTTTGATGCGATAAGCTATCTGGTTGAGTACTACTGGCGGCTTCGCGGATAAATTGAAAAAGACCTCCTTCATCAAGGAGGTCTTTTTTTGTGCAAAATTTAATTTACTCTGCTGCTTTTTCAGCCATGTACCTTTGCATTGCTTCATCCGAAATCTCTGCTGCGTCTTGAATAAGCGCTCCTGTAACATAATCAGTCTGTCTTGAAGCTAAAATGCATTTTACTGCGTACTGGGCTTGTACTTCCGGGGTTAAGGCGCTTCCGCCTACTGAACTAATATCCATTTTCTTGCCTTCCATTGAATTGTGACTTTATAATTATAACTCTTTTTATCGCACTTTGCAATATGATTTATATAATAATTGACAAAACAAACTTTAAAAGGCTATAATTTTTGCATGAAGAAGATTTTTTTGACTTTGTTGATGATTTTGGCACTGACTTCCGGCTGCTTTGCGCTTGAAAAACCTCGCTGGGTCGGACTTCCAATTTATGTGTATATCCCGCAGAACGGCAATATGAGCAAACTTATGCAACAGGCGTTTGAAGCATGGGAAAAACAGTCAAAAAATCTGGTAAGATTCAAGTTTGTCAACTCGCCTTCTAACGCCAATATTGAGGTCGAATTTGTTGATTTTGTTGCAAACTGCAACGACGTTAACGCAGTCGGCTGCACAGAGATGTCAACGAGAGGCGGTCAGTATTACAAATCATACGTAACAATCGGGACAAAGGAATACGTGCGCTCAATGGAGGGCGGAAGATACACCCGCAAATTAGTTGAACGCTCAAAAGACCACATCTATGGAGTGATGCTCCATGAAGCAGGTCATGCTATCGGACTTGGACACTCCGAAAACAGCGGCAGCATAATGTATCCGTATGATTTAGACTCAATGCAATATCTGACAAAAGATGATATGAACCTTCTTTATCGTAAATATCACTAGAAATAATTGTAAATTTTTGTAAAGAATACACTTGAAAAATTGTATAACATACGCTTATTACTTGACGCAGAGTTTTGATGTTGTACGATGGTATAACATGGTTTCATGTATATGGGATAATTATGTCCGAAATAAAAGTAGAAAAAAGTAGAATATAATAAAAATTTTATATAAAGCGTACATTCATTAGAATAGATGAGGTGAATTAATGTCGACAGAATATGCAAAAA
>CANAXK010000080.1 GCA_947365485.1 uncultured bacterium | reverse complement strand
CTTCAACCACACCACCCCGTAAGGCGCAATCCTCAAATGCATTGTCCTGTTCTTGAGCGAAACGTCAACCTTCACGTCGTCCCCGTTTACAAGGTTCTTGAAATTATCAATATGCCCGTCAGATTTTAATACCACATCCACTGGAATCGTAATCTCGGCAACAAGTTTTTCGTCCGAAAGGTTGTTGATTACAAGAATCTTCTCATCCTTGAAACTCCTTATGTAAGCAAAGTTGTGAGGCGAAGCTGTTTTGACGAGCGTGAAATCGCCCTTTGACATGGAAGGAAGCGTTTTTCTGACAGCAATAAGGTTCTTTACCTTTTTATAAACCTTGCTGTTAAATTCGTAATAATCCTTTGATGAGCCATAGAAAAGCTTTGCAGGAACAGCGCCGCGGTTTATGTCGCGGCTGTCAAAGTAGCTCAGGAGCTTGAATTTGCTCGCCTTGCTCTTTTCAATGCGCTCCTTTTCGCTCTTCTTCGCGTTCTCAAAATTGTTCCTCACACCGACTTCGTCCCCGTAGTAAATAATTGGAATCCCCGGCATGGAAAGCAGAATTGAAAACGCCATCTCTATGCGGTTCGGGTTGTTGTCCAAAAAGTTTGCCATGCGCCCGCTAACCCCGAGCCCCTTTCTGAACTCCGCGCCCTTTGGTACAAGCGCATTGTAAATGATTTCTCTCGTTTCAGGGTCAATCATCTCAAGCGTTAACTCGTCATGCACGCGCAAGAATACACCCCACGCTGCGGTTGACGGGATTTGAGGCGTCTTTTTGTACGCGGTTATAAAATGCTGCTTGTCTCCTGTTACAAGCGCTGCCCAGATTGCAGGCATGTACGGGAAGTGGTAAGCAATCTGAAACTCGTCTGTGCGCTTGATTTCTTTTTCCTGATTGTCAATCGTTGTCTTGAACTTTCTCTCCTTGCCAAAATAAGGCAAAATGTCGTTCGGATACTGGCATGCCTCTGCCTGAATCACTGTCCTTGGCGCGGTCATCTGGATGTAAGAACTCAACAACTTAACAATCGCATGCGTTTTTGGAAGGTTCTCCGCGTTTGTGCCGTCCTCCTTTGAAAGATAAGGTATCGCGTCCATCCTGAAAATGTCTATGCCAAGATTCGCCCAGTAGTTAATCGTGTCAAGACAGTAATACAACACCTCTGGATTTTCCCAGTTGATGTCAAGCTGGAACGGGTAAAAAGTGTGGTAAAAATAGTAATCCTTGCCGTCTATCACCACTTTCCTGTAATGGCTTTCGGTAATTTCAGGGAAAATCAAACGGCGCTTGGAAATCTTGCCGCTCTTTTCCTTGTACTCAATAATTGTCCCGATTTTTTCGTCAATGTATTTTGTGTAATCCGGCATCTCTTCCTTCACTACAAAGTAATCGAGCTTTGAAAGGTCGCCCTTTAAAATGTCCTGGAACCACTCGTGCTGGTCTGAAAAATGGTTCAACACCAAATCGGCCTTAATCTTGAACCCATTTTCTTTTGCTTTTTTAACAAACTCGTTGAACTGCGCTTTTCCACCCAAATCCGGCCTGATGTTCTGCGGGTTTTTTACATCAAAGCCTGCGTCAGACATCGGTGAGTCCGCAAAAGGGAGCAGATAAAGCGTTGTCACGCCCAGGTCTTTGAGGTATTCAAACATCTGGGAAGAGTCTCTGAAAGTGTTTGGCTTTTCCGGTGTTACAACCCCGAACTGGTCGACGTAAAACATGTAAATAATTTCGTCCTTGTACCAGTCATCAGCCCTCAACAGGTCGTCCTGCTTCAATTCAGCCGGACGTTTTTCAAGCGATTCTTTGGCAATCTGCATTACTCTGTCGTAAATCTCTTTAGACTGCTTTTCGCCGTATATTTGTACGATGCAGTTGTTTATCTCGTTTTCAATCCGTTTTGGCACAATGACGGATTCTTCTGTCTGAACTTTCGCCCTCACAGGGATTTCTTCCGCAAACACTGCTGTCCCTGATGCAAGTATAGCCGACGCTATTAGTAGTGATAGTAGTTTTTGAGGCATAATCCCCTCCCTCTTAAATTTGATTATATCATAAATTTTTCATAGCAAAAAAGCCACACGGGTAATCTTTGCATGGCTTTTTGGGGGGTAATAAAAAATCAGGTATACTTTTGAGTCTATACCTCTATAAAAAGACGTCTTCCGACGATATTGGGCTGGTTATTGTAGTAGCCTGCAAAATACCCGCCTGCAACAGGTCTGTTCTGACCATAATACGCAAACGGATTTGAACCTTTCGCTGTTACAAACGGATTTCCAGATGACTGCGCAAACGGGTTGGAGCCAGATACGTGGGAAACCTTCCCCGCCTGAATCATCGGGCTTGATGTGAATACTCTTGATAATAAATTTACGATTTCTGCCATATTATGTCTTTAATTATTTATTCTCTAAAGTCAATTATTTTATCGACACCAATTCAAAAAACTTTACCTGAAAAATAAAAACATCAACTACATGTATTAATTTTTGTAAAGCACCCTGAAATTCGATAACTTTTAAATACTTTATATATATTAAGGAGAGTATATGCCAGAACCTCTAAAACAATTTATAGATGCATTAGACGACCTGAAAGTTGACAAAGCAATCTTGAAAAGCGAGATTGGCGAGTCAGCACAGAACGCGCTGAAAGATTTTGGTCAGGATTTGGGCGAGTCGGTTAAAAACCTGCTTAAGCCTAACGATAAAAAACCTCCTATTCCGCCTTCCGGCCCGACTCCTACTTATAAGGAATCTGTTCTTGAGCCTAAAAACTCGGGCTCACTTTACGAGGCTACAAATACGGCAGACAAACTTCCTGTTGTTACAAAGGATTCCAGCGCCTTTCGCAATATAAAATACAGCGCTAAAGGCTTTGGGCTTGCCGCAACATGGAAAAACGGCAGCAACGCTTACAGCTTGCTGGGCGGTGAAAAAACCGGGGTTGCGTGGTTCAAAAAACAGGGGCAGACAAAAACTGATTTGCAGGCGACCTACAATGTAAGAAACGGAAAATCAGAGGTCAGATATTCACAAGACAATCCTGCACACAGCTATAACGTGTCTATTTTCAACAAGGATGGAAACAACGGTGCAAGTGCTTATTATTACGACAAAGCAAGCGGGATAGACACGGTTTTTGCAGTCGACAAAAAGAGTGCAACAGCAAGAGTTGGAGTTAACAGGCAGTATAAAAATTGCAACATGAATTTAAGTGCTTATGCAACCACAGGAGAGGATTACAAGAACCCGTTTGTGGGCGTTTCGGGTAGAATAACTTTTTAGGACAAAACAAAAAGGAATCAAGCTCGCTTAATTCCTTTATAAAACGGAGTTTAACTAAAATTATTAATCCTATTGTGTAGCCATTTCCATTGCTGATTGCAGCAGGTCTTTATTTGACTTAATCAGTGCGTTAACAAGCTCCATCTGCACTTTTGCTTGCTGGTAGTCTGACATGTTAGCCTTGAAGTCTGTGTTTGCCTGCTCCAGCAATCCGGAACGGATTTCGCCACGCCCAATTACGGGTTTTCCTGATTCTGGGGTTTCTATAAACATCCCTTCTTTAACCTCGCACAGGCCGTTAGGGTTGTGGAAATTGGCTGTTGCAATCTTGTACAACGGCACAGAGCGGTTTCCGCCGTCAGCCTTGCCGTAAATCGTGCCATCGTTTTTGATTTCGTACTCATCGTATTTACCTAAGAATTTGCCGTTATTCGGGTCAATCCAGAGCTTGATGTTTGTTGTAGGCACGCTTAATGCTCCGCCTTTGAGTGCGGTTTCTTCGTACAAATCAGCGCTTATTGATTTTGTGCCTGACATGATTTCACCCTTGTCGTTAAGGATATAGCCCTGAACAGTGGCACCGTTTCTGGCTTTGTATACACCTTCTGCATCGAACGTAAATTCACCCAGTCTTGTGTAGGTCACATTCCCTTCTGGAGCACGGAGCATAAAGAATCCGGAGCCTTCGAAAAACAGATTCTCATTAGAAGTACCGGGGGTTGATTTTCCCTGACCCTGGTTCTTGACGTTGTTGTCAATGACAGCGCCTCCAAGGAAGGTTTTGAAAGTTATCTTGTTTTCTCTATAGCCCGGAGTGTAGACGTTTGTCATGTTTTCTGCAAGAACATCCATCCACTGAACAGTGGCTTTCTGGGTGTTAATCGCGGTTGTGTACAAATCATTCATCTTTGCGCCCCTTCTTTTTGTTGTCTTTGTCGTCTTGTTTTTGTTGTCTGTGGTTCAATTCATCATACTCAATGTTGTTGTCGTCAAATTTCTGCCTCAAAAGCGGGAGGTTTTCCTTGAGGTAAGCCTCTGCTATCTGGGAGCTCGGAAGGAAGTCTGCTGAAATCTTTCCGTCCTTGCTTATTCTTATAATGACAGAAATGTCGTTGTCAAAATTTATTCTTACAGGCTTGTTCTCGTTCATTGATTTCGCCAATAAGTCTGCGAGTGTTTGCGATACTTTTGCTGATTTTTCTGCGCTCTGAACAGAATCCATGTTAACAATACCGTTCTGTACAAGGTTTGCAAAAAAGTCAACATCGTTTTTCGTCATAACAACAGTATCGAATTTCACAACCGTGTCAACCGTAATATTAGATTTTGTGTCGACTTCTTTTATGCCGTCTGTGTTTGATACGCTTTTAGTCTCTGTGTTAATGCTGTTTTTGTTTAGCATTGCGAGGTTTTCAGCCATTGTGGAGAGTATTGCGCTTTCTTCTTGCAGGTCTTTTTCAGAGCTTTCGAGCTGCTGGCTGTTGTCCTGTTTCACAAACGCAGAAAAAGGTTGCCCGCTGCTATTGAAGTTCATACCCGAATCCATCTGGGGCATTATCTGTTCCTTTGGTTCTTGTATGTTCATGTCGTTGTTAATCAAACCGGAGTCCTCTTTCTTATTGAATCTATCGGATGAAATGTCGTCTTTCTTTAACTCATCGCTCGTTATCTCCTCTTCTTGAGGGACATCCTCTTGTTTTGCCTTGTTAATCTCTTCCACAGCATTCTGGAGCCCGTCTAAGGCTTCGTCAATGTTTTCTTCGCCTGAAGCCTCTGCCTCCGGCTGTTCTTTTACGGGCTCCTTTGTTTCCTTAAGCGGCTCGGATTTTTCTGATGACAAATTATTTAGCTCCTGTTTGAAGCTTGCAGAAGCTGTTATTTTTTGTTTCACAGCTGCTGTGTTTGTCTGTGTATTAAGTTTTGGTGTTGCTGTATCAATATTCATCATGACCTGCCTGCTCTGTTTCCAGTTGTCTTAACTGTTCTTCTAACTCTTGTTCTTCGGCTTCTTCCCTTGCCCTTATGAAGAAGCGCTGAACGCCGATTTCCGAGAACTGCTTAAGCTCGATAGCTTTTTGCTCTTCAAGATAAGCTTCTTTTTGTTTTTCTTTGTGTTTTTCAACCACTTTTACTGCCTGCTCTAGCTTAACCAGTTTCTGGTTTTCTTCGTCCAGAATCGCCTGAAGCCTCAGTCTTTCCTGCTCTAAGGCGTCTGCTTTGTCCCAGAGGTGGTGAAGGTACTTGTCGTAGTATTCCATCATCCTGAAATCAGCGCTCTTCTTGTTTGTGATTGTCTGTTGAATCTCCGCATCGTTCTCACGGATTTTTTCCTCTGCCATAAATACGTCCTGCTGGGCTCTCTGTACTACAAGCAGCTGTTCTTCCTTTTTCCGGATACGAAAATCCAGAACCTTTTGTAATCTATATCTGAAGGGCATAATATATTCTCACATCAGTATTATGTCAGATTTCGTGAATCTCGAACACATCTATTTGTATGATTAATAACAGAGTTTTTAAAGTCAAATGTAAACTTTTGTAACGAACCCTCGTAATATCCTAAAGTTTTTTGAAAAAATGCCGTAAACACAAATATAAATACAAATAAATAAGGAAAAAAGGAGAAAAAACATGAGCGGATTCACAGGTATCAACCAATTTGGCAGCTTGACAGTAAACGACCAGAAACTAACTTTCGAAGACTTTGACAAAGACAAAAACGGAGAAATCACACAAGAAGAGTACACCAACTTGTTGAAGGAAGTTAAACTCGATGAAGTGGAGTTTTCATCGATAGATAAAGATGGCGATAAAACAATATCAGAAGATGAGTTCGCAGTATATGGACAAAAAAATCAAATGCAGGACGCGGTTAATGAGATGAAAAGCCAGATAAGCAGAGATTTCTCAGGAAAAACACAGTATCTTACTGAAGTAACAAACGCTCTTAAAGATTTTATTGACGGGTTTGCACTTACTTATACCGGCGATGTATCAGGCATGGCAGATGCTTTCAAGGCAGCGCTTCCTGTAAAATATGCTGAAATAAAGGGTCATGCTTTAAAGGATGATCCTGAAACAGTTAAATCCAATGTTTTGGAAGAGATGTTTAAAAATGCTAAAACTACGACTACAACAAACGCTGATGGTACAAGAGCTACACAAGAATTGCCTGCGAACACATACAAAGCTCTGAAAACAGCTCTTGAAAACGAAGCAAACTCTTTTGTGAAAAACTATAAGGGTGACAACTTGCAGGCAGATTTACAAGCGCATCTGCAAGAATTTATGAACACATCTGATTCTGCAAAACTTGAGGCCGCTACAAAGAATTTCCAAAGCGCAGTAGAATCTCTCGGTGAGCTTGACAATTCAGGCGATTTGAAAGCGCTGAAACAATACGTAACAGACTTTTTGACAGCTGCTCTCGAAAAGAATGTAACAGTAAAATTGGGCGGAACAACAATCAGGTCAACTGCTGCAATCGCAACAGCTTTGAAGAAATTCTCTGACAGCGATGCGCTAAAAGCTGCAATGGACGATATTATAGCAGGGCTAAGCACTGTATCCAAAAAAGAGCAGATTATTACTGATAAGAAAGCGGAAGCAGAAGCGGCTGCTGAAAAGAAATTTACATCTATCAAGGGTTCTGCCTACCAGGTTAACGCAGGTTTGATTGATAAGTCAGGTATTACAGGTTATGCAAACGACCAGAAGTTTACAACAAAAGGCAAGAGCGGACATGACGATAACCTTAAATCGCAGGCAAGAGAAGCTCTTAATAATAGCAATTTGAAAGCCCAATTGAAACAGCAGATTGTTGCAATGCTCGAAAAACAAGGCGTTTCTTTTGAAAAAGTTGGAACACTTTTCGAAAATGTATACAACGATTCTCTTGACCAGACAATCGAAGGTATGACTTCTCACAAAACAAATAAAGCTATTCTTAATAAAAAGAAAAAATACGAATCTGATCAGGGCATGAAAACTCTTGTTGATAATATGATTAACAACTTTAACACAAACATCGCAAAAGTTATTGACGATATGAACGCATCAGGTACAGATATGGACTTGCAAGATATTGATTACACAGTAGCTAAAAAAGACGAAAACGGCGAGGCATTGAAATTGGATCGTTTTGGCAAGAGAGAAGATGTTAAAGCAAGCCTTGACACAATGCTTGAAAGATTCAAATCACAGGCTATGAAAAAAGCAATGGCAATGTGCGTGGCAAATAATATTGAGTTCAACAACGATATCTTTACAACAATTTTCAATAACGCAAAAGTCGCCACAGAAGCTGAGCACGTAAAAGATTCTATTTTCTTCCTTGTGCATATCGGCTCAAGCAACAAAGATATCGCAAACACATTGTTGCAGGATTTCAAAACCAACTACACTGTTTGGGTTGACAGCGA
>CANAXK010000079.1 GCA_947365485.1 uncultured bacterium | reverse complement strand
ACAAAAAAGTTGAAGGGAAGGACCATCTGGATTTACCGAATATTCATGTGTATGAATATCCGGATACGAATTTGAGGGTGTTTATTGATGAAAATCCAAATATGAAGGATTCCTCTATTGAAACAAGGTTATATATAAAAAACATAGATGATGAAAAATCCATAATAAAAAAAGCTCTTTTCTTAAAATTATTAAAAAAAGCCTTAAAAAAACAAAATTTGGATATACAGATAGAAGAAAGCGCGCAAGGATTTTGTACTCTTAGCTCTCAAGCAAATGATAATTTTAATATTTATCAACAAGTAAATAGTTTAATAACTCACTCAGATTATACATTCTCTGATTTGGAAGAAGAAAAGCAAAATTTGATAAACGATATAATACTACAAAGTCCTGATAACAAGATAACTGATGTCGATTTATTACTCAAACATAATGATAAAAAATCAAAAGAAGAAGTTATAAATGAAATTAAAAATATTTCACGAAATGAAATGGTTAACTACCAAAAGACAACTCTGGAAGATTCAAATGCAACATATTTTATAACACTTAACAAAAAAGATTTAAAAAATTATAAAAAACTTATAGCTGTATTAAATTCTGGTATTTCAATAAAATTTTCTAATGATTACACAAGTACACCAAGAACAAAATTTTTGCTCAATAGTGATGACTTTAAATATATAAAAGATGATAATGTTGAAGCTTACGAAATCAATTATCCTTATGAGGAATTATCTCTGAGAGATAATTATCTAGCACGTTTTACAACACTACTACTAATATTTTTATCTCAACCATATCACGGAGAAGAGTCTGGAACGCAATTTATTAACTTACCGTTGATATCTAAAAAACCTAATTTAGCTTATAAATGTCATAATTTAAAATTTTCTTTACCAAAACCAGACTTCACGAGATTAACTCCGCAAAGAGCAATAGAAATTCAAAAAGAAATAATAAAAATGGTTTGTGATACTGATTTTACAATAACTCTTGAAGATTTAAAAAAAACTTTTAAAGAATATTTATCTGAAGATATAAATCAAAATTACAAAAAAAATATCAACAATCAATATTTGTACGAATATGAATACAATTTATTTAATATATATGAAATAATAGATTCAATAAATATTGACGATATTAAGCAACACATACAAAAGTACATAATAAAACAAGAACCAATTATAAAAAGTAAACAAAACTTAGATATAATAGAAGGATATTAATATTATGATAAAGCCTGTTCAAATAATAAGGACAAATATCAAACTTATACAACCAAAACTGCGTACAAAAGCCTTAAAAAAGGAGTTTGTACCTTATGTTGCATCTCCATTGTTAGTATATTGGACAGATAAGAAGAATGCTAAAATAAGAAAGGGCACAATAGACGATGAGATGATAAAAAGTAAAGACTTGCATAGCTCACATCATCCTGTCACTGATAACACAAATAAAAGTGAAAAAATATTAGAACAGAATGGTGTAAGTAAAAGTGACCTGAATAAATATATAAATAAAGACGGTACACTTAACCAAAAAGGTAAAAACATTTCCCATAAGGGCTCTCCTAATGACAATATAAATTTAGAAGAAGATTTTTCACCTGAACTTCAAGCGGATCTGGATGAAATTGAAGATCTTGTGCCAGAGCTTGATCCTGAACTAAAAGAGGTTCTCTACGCACCACCAATTGATACTCCAGAAGGTCTTATTGAAACTATTTTTGGAGAATTACCGGAGGGAGCAGATATTGATTGGGATTTGTGGGATTTGCTAAAAGAGATGGCAGATGAAATTCTTGATTTTGGAGATATTTTCTAATGTTAAAAATAGGCAATGAAAATGATAAGACGAAATACGGATTATTGTCGAGATTCACAACTAAAAAGAAAACAGTAATGCAAAAGGTAGATAAACCAATTATAGTTAATTCTTATATGTATAAAGATCCGGAAGGAGAAGGTTTATTTTCTCTCTTTAAAAATTTGTTTGAGCATAATAAAGAATCTTTAGCAGAGACAATAAAAGAAATAATACCTGAAGTCAAAATAGAACAGAAAAAAGAAGTAAAACAAGATGTTAAGATTGATGCCTTAAAAGACTCTATTGCTAAGCCAAAGATAGATGTCAAGCCTGAAATAAAAATTCAAAGTTTTGATTTTGAAGAAACTCCGTATCCGATATTTAAGATTCCAGACCCGCCACACGAACCAGTTAAGGAATTTTTTAAAAGAACTATTTCAAATATAATAGATTTTTTTAGAGATGCTCCCGATGACATTAGAGATATAAAAATATTTTTAAATAATTCTAAAAAAGTTCAAAAATCTGTTAAAAGCTTTAATGGCGTATCTCAAAAGTTCTTTAAATTTTCAAAAAAAATGTATAGATGAAATATTTGAACTTCAGAATAGTAAATGGTATACAACCTAAAATGATTAAATATAACCAACAATATGAAGATGTAGAAGTTTTAGCAATTATATATAAAAACTACAAAAACAAAAAGGTGAAAGTATACCTTGATAAACTATTAGAAATAGCAAAAAATACAAGAGATGAACGCATTAAAACTTATGCAAAATTATTTGATAATTATGGAAAAGCCGGTTGTTGTATAAATAGCATAAGCAATAAAGTGAGATTAAAAGGAGGAATTTCACTTGCATTAAAAGCTTGCACATCATATTTAATAGGGATGTAACTACACCCCCCTCTCCAACGCCTCATAAACCTCCGGTGCAATCAACCCGTTTTCAAGGTCCTCTTTCACAATTCCTAATGCCTGCTCCCTGCTCATCGCATCCTTGTAAGGACGCGGCTCGCGAAGCGCAGAGTACTTGTCTGCGGTGGCTAAAATCTGGGATGGGATTGAGTATTCAAAATTATTATCAACTGACGGATAGCCGGAACCTGTCGGGGTTTGGTGATGGTATTTTATGAGATTAAGTGCGTTTTGGCTCAAACCCTTGTTTTTCAAAAGCTCGTAGCCAAGCTCCGAATGAAGCTGCATGATTTTGCGCTCATCCTCGTCAAGCATGCCGGCCTTATTCAAAACTGTTTCCGGAATCAAAACTTTGCCATAGTCGTGAAACATAGCAGCCTGCTGCAAGTCAGCAAGATTGATTTCTTCCTTCATTTCCTTAGGAAGCGCTGAATACATTTTCGCAGCTGTTACACGGGTGTCCTTCAAATGCCCTTGCTTAAGGTTTTCGAGCTCCTTGATGTTTACTCTTAGAGGTATCTTGTTTTCTTTTAAGATTTCCATGATTCTGGGGTTGGATTTTGCAATCTGCGTGATTGAATTTTTGTCACTAAAATTGTCATACAAAGGATTCGTACTGAAAAAATCCTTGCGAGGCTCAACAGCGCCGGGATAGACGGCAGGGTTAGACCGGAATTGAATCTTGGGAGTATTTAGATTAAATATCGGGGTACTGTATATTGGCGACATTTTACACTTTCACACACAACTAACACTTTATAGTTATATAAAGTAGTTTTTTAATGACAAATTGCCCGATTGTCCATGTTTTTTAACAAAACGTAACAAACAGGGTTAAGTATATAGAGGGAGTAAATATTTTTTTTATCTTATAGTAAAATACTATTATGAAAATAATGAGAAGAAATTTTTTAGGGACTATTTGTTGTTTGGCAATCTCAGCGGCGTTGATTCAGCCACAAGCATTTGGAGCTCCTTCCGGTGCGTTTACAGAACACTATAACGCTGCACAGAACTACCTGATGCAAAACCAGTACTCGTCAGCAGTGGTGGAGTTCAAAAAAGCACTCAGGATTAATTATCTGGATAACTCCGCAAGAATCGGGCTTATTAACGCTTTTCTTGCCAGAGCCACATACTATGCAAACCAGGAAAAGAATTACGAAAAAGCGGCAAATGATTTCAGAAACGCGCTTTTCTACCTGAAATTGTACCCGACAAAAGAACAGCAGGTGCAAAATTCTGCCGGCATGATTAGTTCAGCAACTGAAAACCTGAACCAGTGCCTTAAGGTTATAAGCTTTGATACAACTGCTTCTTCAAGATACAAAAAAGCAGAAGAATTAAGAGCCATGGGAAATTTTCCGGCTGCAGCTTATGAGTTCTCACGCGCAGCACAGAGCGAAAAATACGCAGCTGACTGTAATACCCAGATTGGCGATATAATGAAACTTGTGGGCAACGAACCCCGCTCTGCTGATTACTTTAAAGCAGCGGTTGAACTCAACCCGAACGACGGGCCTTTGAGACTCAAATACGCCCGCACACTAGATAGACTGGGACGCTACGACGAAGCTGTGCCGCAATACAACGACGCACTTGCAAACTCAAAAGGCGACCAGGAAGTTTTATACGCGCTTGAACGTTTGTACATGAAAAAACTCGCTCAAACACCTTCTGATGCAGAACTTAATGCAAACTTAGGCGCAATTAAGCAGGCACAGGGCGATTTTGAGACAGCTTTAAGCTACTACGGCAAAGCTGAACAAATCAACCCTTCAAATATAAACACAAGGCTGAATGTCGGAACGCTTTTCCAGCAGCGCAAAGAATACCAGAAAGCGATTAAGTCTTATGATTCAGTTTTGGCGCTTTATCCGAATAATACGCAGGCGCTTTTATACAAGGCACAGGTGTACAAAGAAATGGGCGACAGCAAAACAGCTTTGGGCTTGTATAAAAAGATTCTTTCAATCGACCCGAACAACGCCGGCGCAAAAGCAGAAATCGCAGGAGTTATGAAGGATTCTATGTCAGCTCCTGAATACATTGCATACCTTTCACAAAACGGAAACGCTGATGAGCTTTACGAATATGCGTACAAGCTTCACCAGCAAAACGATATTGAAAACGCGATAAGCGGCTATAAGGCAACAATTGCAAAAAATGCGTCAAAAGTCGATGCTTACGTTAACCTTGCAGTCTGCTACGCTTCACAGAACGATTACAACAACGCTGTAAGCACTTTGAACACTGCAAAAGCAAAATTCCCTGCTAACAATCTTGTATTAAAGACTTTGCAGGACGTTCAGAAGGATTCAATGTCAACCAAACTTGCTGCCGCGTCTTCAAGCTTTGAAAACAAGGATTATAAAAAGGCGATTCAGGAATACTTAGCTGTCAAACCTGCAACAGAGGACTCTATGCTCGGTGTTGCAGCGTCTTATCAGGCACTCGGGGACTACAACAGCGCAATCGAGTATTACAAAAAAGCTGAACAGATTAACCCTAAGAACGCTGAAATTCCTTACTACATCGGGTATTTGTACTCTGAACAGCAGAACTGGGCGCTTGCAGAGAATTACCTGAAAAAAGCTGTGGGACTCAACCCGCAGTCAGAAGCGAAGAACCTGCTTTCTTACGTTACCCAGAACGGCTCGCTCTCAATCCTGAATGAAGGTATTGACCTGTTTGAAAAGAACAATTTCCAGACTGCGCTTATCAAGTTTAACGATGTTTTGAAAAAAGAAACAACCAATGCTTACGCTTATTACTACAGAGCGCTGATTTACGACGAGCAGAAACAACATAAACTCGCGATTAGCGATTATTTGAATGTTCTTAAGTACTCAAACGAATTTCCGATTGCAAACTACATGCTTGCAGTTGATTACGACAATCTGAACAACTACAAAGAGGCATTTAAATACTACCAGATATTCATCTCAAAATACACGACCGAGGATGAGTATTTGAAATACGCAAAATCAAGAATGGAAGAGTTAAAACCGTATGCAAGCTAGGAATCCGATAGTCTCTCAACTAATAGCAAGCAGGGTTTCACTTGCGCCAATGGCCGGAATTACTGATTTTGTATTACGCTCTCTCGTTCGCGAGTATTCAAAAACCTGCCTTCTGACAACCGAGATGATAAGCTCGGAAGCCTTAACCCAAGTCAAAGACACGGATATTGTTGCACGTAATGAGAACCACAGCCCGATATCTTATCAGCTTAGCGGTCACAAACCAAAGATGATTGCTGACTGCGCAGAGTATCTTCAAAAATACGCTGACATGGTTGATATCAACATGGGCTGCCCTGTAAACAAGGTGGTTAAAGGCACAGACGGCTGCGCTTTGATGCGGAATCCCGAGCTTGCAGCAGAGATTGTAAGAACGGTGAAATCCCAAATAACAATCCCGCTTAGCGTTAAGTTCAGACTGGGCTACACTTTTGACGAACTCAACTTTGTTGAATACGGCCAGAAGATGCAGGAAGCAGGGGCGGATTTTATCACGATACACGGCCGCACCCGCTCACAGATGTACGGCGGAAAAGCTGATTGGAAAAGGATTGCCGAGCTTAAGCGCAATGTTGATATTCCGGTTTTTGCAAACGGGGATGTTGTTTCTATCGAGACTGCCGTGCAGTGCCTTGAAGAATCAGAAGCTGACGGAGTTGCAATCGGGCGCGGAGCCTTGGGCGACCCATCGCTATTATATAGGGTTGAAAGATATATTAACACAGGCGAATATTTACCTCCTCCGACGCTTGAAGAAAAAATTGAGACCCTGAAAAACCACCTTCTCAAAGAAATAGAACTCCGTGGAGAAAAAGTCGGGGTAAAATTTGTTAGAAAATTTTATCCTTATTATGTGAATGGATTCCAAGGGGCATCAAGAATGCGCGGAGAACTCGTTCTTCTTGACAATGTTGAAGAAATATTCTCAAGGCTAAACACCCTGGCTGTGCAAAAATAAACATCCACTTGCGATTTAACGATTCAGGCCCCTCAACAAGCCAATCACATTCTCAGCCCTCAAATTCCTGCTTGCTGACAAGAGAGTGGAGCTTGCTTGTTGAAGGATCTGTTTGAAGAAGGTCGATTCCGTCGGCTGCATTTTGCTGAACCTGGAGCATTGAAGAAATTTTGACAGACAATGATTTTGCAATAGAAAAGCTGGCAGCATTATCTTTAGCATGATTGATTTTGTAGCCGGTTGTCATCCGCTCGATAGCGTTATTAAGGCCGAAGGTGTTCTGGTTTAGAGTTTGTTGAAGGATTGTATCGGCGATGTCGGTAGTAAGGCTAATCATCGGAGCACCTCCGGAGATACACAGCTGAGAAGCGAGGCTGTTTTTGGGGGAAGGAGCAGCTCTATGGTTAGGTTTGATTGCCACCTCACACCAGCTCTCTCACTGGAGAGAGGGTACATGCGAGATTTGTTTTTTGACAGAGTTTGCCCCGTAATTGCAGCGTTCACGAGGCAAAAGCAGAACAGCGACCTCTCCTGATAGAGAGGTGAAGTGATATGCTCTGCTAGCCTTTTATTCGTCTCGGATAGGTCAAGACAAGCTTCTAGCCTGCCCCCCCCCCCCCCGAAAATACCGCTACGAGAGGACTTGAGACCCAAAAATAAACATTAAAAGCTCTCATTCTTATTAGATTCATAAATACATATCCTTGTTCTATTATACTTTTAATATTCCACATTTTTTTCTGAATCGATAACGATATTTGAAAAAATTGTTACATTTATTAATATTCAAGGAATCAAAAAAATTCTTTTTGAAGACGAAGTTCACTCTCTTTCTGATTTGGGTTTCAATCTTTTCAGATGAACAAAAAATCAAGGTCCATGGGGTGAAATGCAAACTCTCCACCCTGAACGTGCTTTGAATTATAGAAATCTTGCTTATGTTGCAGGGAATATTGATTTGACTTCTTCTGCGAGCGTTCCGCAATTCAATTTTGAAGTCA
>CANAXK010000078.1 GCA_947365485.1 uncultured bacterium | reverse complement strand
TTCGTTTTCGCCAACTTTAACTTCTGCCATTTATATTTTCACCACCTTTATAGCATTTAACTGTACAAAACTATGATAAAACAAGCATGAAAAAAAGACAAGAGGGGGAGAAAGCATAATAAAAAGCCTCTTCTGGATGAGGAGAGGCGAGGGGAATTTTAAGTTAATAGGTATACACTTCACGATTTTTTACACATTTTCTAAGTTTTTAGAGTATCTTATCCGAGCCCGAACTTAGGCGCGCTGTCCCGCGCTCCTTCCGCTGCAAGCTGCTTGACTGATTCAAGTCGTGCGCGCTTGATTTTGAGTCGTTGTTCGATGTCGTTTAATTCCAGTTGTATCTCTTTTTCTTTTTCATTAAGCACTTGAGCTTCTTGCTGCTTGAGCGCTTTCATTGATTCTTCTTTGAACCTTGAAAAAGCACTCATCTCAATCTGATACTGAGCAAGCGCGTTTCCAGTCCAAGGAACCATACCCCGCATTTTCATAGCCTGCAGGTTCTGCATTGCACTCATTGAACTTGCTTGATTTGAGAACTGTGCAAATAATGAGGCTCTTGGAACAAGCTCGGAAGACATACCCGCGATATTACCCATTGTTATTATTGAAGACCCGCCCAACATTCCGGCGTATTTCTGGTAGTTGGAAAGCCGGGTCTGCGTCTGCATCGCCTGCCTTTCCAGGGTATTTATTTCGCGTGTTAATCTCTGGACTTCCCAGAATGCCATTAACATAGTAAACCTACCTAACTTTTTCTAACCTGCGTAATATTAAAAACTAACCTTTTTTAACCTTACATGAATATAAAGTCTTTTTCCTTTCAGAAATTGCCTTTTTTTGTTTCTTTTGTTAAGATTTGTTACGTAAGATTGTAAAGGAGAGCCTTATGATAAAAGATAGGTTGGTTAATGCAGAGACTTACTACCCGCTTTCAGAACGCTTGCAGCAAGGATTTGAGTGGCTTAAGTCTGCTGATTTGGAGACAATTCCGGACGGAAGATACGAAATTTCAGGCGATGAAGTATTCGCTAATGTCCAGAGCTACGAAACCAAAGACGACGCACCCTATGAAGCACACCGCAAGTACATTGATATCCAGTATATGGTTAAGGGATTGGAAAAAGTCGGGGTGAGTGATTACTCGAACTGCTCCTCTAAAGAGGATTATAGCGCAGCAAAGGATGTAGAGTTTTTGAACTGCGATATCTGCGATTCTTATCAAATTCTGGAAGAAGGCGAGTTTCTTGTGTTTTACCCGCAGGACGCACACCAGCCGTCTTTGAATCCGGATAGTAAGTTGAGTGTTAAAAAGGTTATTGTCAAGGTGCAGATATAATAGAGGGCGGGCGAAATGAGTTTACTCATTTCGCCCTTTTGAGCAGAAGTCTTATGCAGCTGCAAAAATGTTTTTTACATTTTTGTCAATCTGAAAATCACATAATTCGCCCTTGTAAGAGTCCTCTTCTCCAGACTGGCAAAGACTCCATAATTCACCTAAAACAGGCTGTTTGGACGGCTTTCTGTTTGCGTGATCTTTTAAGTTCTTTAATGTTTCTTTAAGAGAATTGTTTACACAGATTTGAGTCGAAGCTTTGAGAACAGCAAGCTGCGGGTTTGTGTACAATTCTTTTAACTGCCTGTCACCGTCAAAAATGGTCTTCTCAATAATCTTCTGAGTTGCTTCTGTTGTTGCACCAGATTTGTTGAGTATGTTCTTTGCGGTGTTTCTTAAATTTTCTCTGTTTTCAAACTGGAAAGAGTGTTCCATTGAAGATACATTTAATCCCATATTCCACGCTCCTTTTTGAGCTTTCTTTTCCCTTGTAATATGTATATCGGCATTTTTGAGAAAAACTTTAGGGTATTTGGGAATATTGTTACAAATGTTTACAAATTTTAAGCACGAGATGCTCGTGAGAAAACTTCTACATCAATACTGTCAAAAGTGTTGTCAAAGAAAAACGCTGAAGCGGCAACCATTGAGGCGTTATCGGTGCAGTATTTCATAATCGGTGCGTAAACTTCGTATCCTTCATCTTTGAGGTTGAAGATTTTGCGCCTGATTTCGGAGTTCGCAGCTACGCCACCAGCGAGAACGACTTGTTTGTAACCAGTTTCTTCTAGGGCGCGTTTAACTTTTTTCAGAAGGGTTGAAGATACGCATTCTTGGAAACTAGCGCAAATGTCGTTCACAGGCATTTCTTTGCCGTCAAAAGATTTTACGAGTCTTAGGACTGCTGTTTTTAGACCGCTAAAGCTGAAATCGTAGCCTCCGACCTTTGCTTCCGGAAGCTTGAACGCATGGGGATTCCCTTCCTGCGCGAGCTTGTCAAGCTTTGGACCTCCGGGATACGGGAGACCGATTAGGCGTGCAACTTTGTCGTAGGCTTCTCCTACAGCGTCATCTATTGTTTCGCCTATAATATTCATTTCTGAATACGAATCAACTTTGATAATCTGGGTGTGACCTCCGCTTACTAAAAGAGCGATGAACGGTGGTTTTAATTCTGTGTCAATAAAGTTAGCTGCAAGGTGCGCGTTTAAGTGGTTTACACCAATAAAAGGTTTGTCGTAAGCGAGAGCAAGCGATTTTGCCGCGTTCAATCCTACGAGCAAACACCCAACAAGACCAGGTCCTACGGTTCCGGCGAATGCAGAAATATCGTTTCCGGTCACGCCAGCTTGTTTGAAGGCTTCTGCTATTACAACGTTAATAGCTTCAAGGTGCTCACGTGCTGCGATTTCCGGAATAACTCCGCCGTATTCTTCGTGAATCTTTATCTGGGAAGCTACAACATTAGCGAGAACTTCTCGTCCTCCTTTAACGATTGCGCAAGCTGTTTCGTCGCAGCTTGATTCGATTGCCATAATAAGTGAATTATTGTCAATTGTAACAGGTTTGTTACTGAATAATGTATTTTTAGTCTTGTTCATAGTAGCATTATAGTACGATAGGCAAAGCAACGCAATGTTTACAAGGTGAAAATATGAAATTTCTCGACAAGGCAAAAATAAGAGTTGTATCAGGTCATGGCGGTAACGGAATGGTTGCATGGCGCCGTGAAAAATATGTTGATAAAGGCGGGCCGGCAGGCGGTGACGGCGGACGTGGCGGTGATATTTATTTTGTTGCAGACGAAAATATGTCAACGCTTTTGGATTTTAAACTCAAATCAGTGTTCAAAGCTCCGGCTGGTGAAAACGGCGGGATAAAAGGTATGCACGGAGCCTGCGCAAAAGATTTGTATATAAAAGTCCCGATGGGAACGGTTGTGAGAGATACTAAGACCGGAAAAATTATTGCTGACATGACCGAACACGAACAACAGGTCTTGATTGCAAAAGGCGGGCGCGGCGGACGCGGAAATGCACGTTTTGCAACCGCGCAAAAAAGAGCGCCGCAGTTTTGCGAACCGGGCGAACCGGGGATTGAAAGGGTTTTGGAGTTGGAACTTAAGCTTATTGCGGATATTGGGCTTCTTGGTATGCCAAACGCAGGCAAATCGACTTTTATAAGCGCTGTAAGCTCTGCAAAACCTAAAATAGCGGATTATCCATTTACTACGCTTGTTCCTAATCTTGGGGTTGTGAAGCAAGCTGACGGCGGGTCTTATGTTATAGCTGATATTCCGGGGCTTATAGAAGGGGCAAGTGACGGTGTCGGGCTCGGGCACGAGTTTTTGCGACACGTTGAAAGATGCCGTTTTTTGATTCACATTGTGGATTTGACCACGGAAAATCCGGTTGAGAATTACAAAATTATCAATAACGAACTCAAAAAACATTCGGAAGGGCTTGCGAATCTGTATCAAATCCTTGTTCTGAACAAGATTGACTCTGTGCAGCCGGAAGATTTGGAGAAATACAAAGAGGAATTTAAGCAGTATGCAAAGGACATATTCCCGATTTCTGCTGTTACAAAAGAAGGGGTAAATGATTTGTTGTACTTTATCTCTCAAAAAGTCGATGAGATTCCGAAACCTGAGTTTGATATTGATATCGAAGAAGATTTGGGTGCTTACGATAATGATGACAGCGCGTTTGAGATTACGAAGGTTGCGAAGGATGCTTATATAATATCTGGTGGTAAGATTAACCGTCTTGCTAAGGTTACGGATGCCAGAAACACTGAGCAGGTTGTAAGGCTTCAAAATATATTGAAAAGTATGGGCGTGTTTGACGAACTTCATAAACACGGGCTTAAGAACGGTGATACTGTAATTCTTGGGCATCTGGAGCTCGGGTATTACGATGATGAAATCTGGGGCGAGGGAAGCAAAGTCTAGGATGCAAAACGCAATAGAACAAGCAAAACTTTGTTTAATAGATGTACCGATAGGATGTGTGATAAAAAAAGATGGCGAGGTTATCTCAAGTGCGCACAACCGTCGTGAGCTTGAAAATGATGTTACTGCGCATGCTGAGCTACTTGCACTGAGGGAAGTGCAGAGGGTTTTAGGTACCTCAAGGCTTTCGGATTGTGAGATGTATGTAACACTTGAGCCTTGTCCGATGTGCGGTTGGGCGATAATACAGGCAGGGATAAAGACACTTTATTTCGGGGCTTACAATGAGCAGTACGGCGCATTTTCTAATCTGAAATTAGACAGAATCGCAAATTCCAAGATAAAGGTCTATGGTGGAATCGAAGAAGAAGTATGTAGTAGAATGTTGGGAGAGTTTTTTAAAACGCTGAGATGATTACAAAACAGGAATTAGATTTACTAGTAGAAAAATATGAAACAGAAGATTTTATTAAAGATGATCCTATCCAATTTATTCATAGGTGGAAAAATAAGGAAGATTCTGAGCTTGCTGGGTTTATTGCTTCTCTTTTTGCTTATGGTAACAGGAAGATGTTCATTAAAAAGCTTGATGACTTATTTGAAAGAGCAGGTAACGACATCTCCGGCTATATTAGGAGCGGTGATTTTGCTAATCTTAAAGGGTTTGAATATAGATTCGCGAAAGATTACGATATTATCCCGATTTTTGAAATTCTTCACGGGCTTTACGGGGAAAGCAAAGGCTTAGAAGAGCTGTTTGAGTATGCTTTTGGGGAGGACAATTTTCTCCAAACCATCGTAGACTATTTTTATTCACGTGCTCCAAAAACAGCGGGTCAGGGGTTCTATCACATGATACCAAACCCTGCAAACGGAGGGGCGATGAAGCGCATGAACATGTTTTTGCGCTGGATGGTTCGAAAACCTCCGGTTGATTTGGGGATATGGAAATTTATGCAGCCAAAGGATTTGCTCATCCCGCTTGATGTCCATGTTGCACGTGTGTCAAGAAATATGGGACTTTTGAACAGAAAAAGCAATGATTTTAAGGCGGTTTTGGAGCTTACGGAAAAGCTTAGAGATTTTTGTCCAGAAGATCCTGTAAAATATGATTTCGCAATGTTTGCTTTTGGTGTAGAATTAAATAGTACAAAGTTGGGGGTTTAAAATATGAACAGAGAAATTTCGTCTAATTCCAAAAAGTTTTTGGGTTTGCTGATTGCAATTTGCGTTGTATTTTTTATTTTGGTTGCAAAAGCGTTCCAGTATCTTCCTGATTCATCAGAGAAAAATATTGTTAAACACGCACAAATAGACGAGATTAATAAACCGGCAGCTTCTGAAGCCCATCAGGAAGAAAACGTAGAAGAAGAAAAAACGGCTGAAGAAAAGACTCTGGATATACAACTCCCGTATCCGACGAGTGAAGAAGTTAACAACTCTGCTGATTTGGATACCCCGCCTGTAGCAGCAGCTTCACCGCAGCCAGTTGCAACAGAACCTATGGAAAGCATTGACAATCAGGAACTTACTCCGGAAGAGCAGGTTGAAAAAGTTTTTGCAACCGCTTACAAACTAAGAAGCGAAAAACAGTTTGTAAAAGCGCTTGAGGAGTACAGAAAGATTCCGGAACTTACTTCTGATTCAAACCTTGTTGCAAGAAGCTACGAAGAGACTGCAACGATTTATGCGATTGTGAAACGCTACGGTACAGCGCTTTCTTACGCTCAAAAGGCTTACAACATGAGCCCGTCATCATCAAGAGAAATGCTTCTTGCTCGTATTTATTACAAAACAGGCGAGATTGATAAGGCAACAACACGTATTAATAATGTGTTGAAAAGAGATTTTGCAGCAGACAGGTAGGAACTATGACACCAGATATTTTAGACACAACAAGAATCCGCAAACTTTTATTCTTAGGCCCGAGAGGCTCATATAGCGACTTTGCAAAGGATAATTTCATAGAATCATTTGACCTGAATTGCGTTAGCACAAACCTCAAGTCTATCTCCGGCGTAATCAAGGCGCTCAAAGACGAGAACAGCGAAGATATTGCTGCTGTTATCCCGATTGAAAACTCTATCGAGGGGATTGTGAGAGAAACGCTCGACAACCTTTCATCACTTAAAAAAGAAGGTTTCAAGATTATTGCAGAAACAACACTTGATGTGGAACACGCGCTCATCGGGTTTGCTGATAAAAAATCGGAGATAAAAATCATCCGCTCGCACCCGCAGGCGCTTGCTCAGTGTAAAAAATATATACAGGATAACTTCTCAGACTCTTTGATAGAAGAAGCAACACTTTCAACTTCTGCTGCAATAAGGTCTTTGTCCAAAGAGGACAAGTCAATTGCTGCCATCGGAAGCATTGAGTGCGCAAAAATGCACAATATTCCTGTGATTGAGACTCAAATCAATGACGAGGCTAACAATAAGACAAGATTCATTCTGCTTGGCAAATTCCTTTCGCCTCAAACAGGCGCGGATAAAACAAGCATAACTTTCTCAACAGAAAACAAGGCAGGCGCTTTGAACAAGATTCTGACTATTCTTGAAGAGAACGATATAAATATGTCTTACATTGACTCTCGACCTTCAAAAAAAGAGCTGGGCGAATACGTCTTCTATATTGATTTTGAGGGTCATATTCTGGACGAGAAGGTGCAGAAAACTTTTGATGAAATCAAGTCGCTTGTAAAAATGTTTTACGTGATTGGCTCATACCATACTGTATAAAATTATTAGGAGATTTATTATGTTAAATAGGGCTGTTGATTATATAAAAACACGCGTGCAGGATTTTAAACCTGAAATCGGTATAATTCTGGGCTCCGGACTCGGTGAACTTGCGGACGAGTATTGCACAATTGCAATCCCTTATTCAGAAATCCCCGGATTTGAAGCATCGACTGTTTCCGGCCACAAAGGGCAGCTGGTTTTTGCTGAAATCAATGGCAAACGCGTGGTTATGATGCAGGGAAGATTCCACTTCTATGAAGGCCATTCTATTCAGAAAGTTGTTTTTCCTGTTAAAGTTATGAAAAAATTAGGTGTTGAGACTCTTATTGTAACGAATGCAGCAGGCGGAGTTAATCCGGAATTTAAACCTTCTGACTTGATGATTATTACAGACCATATCAATTACATGGGCGTAAACCCTCTTATCGGCAAAAACGACGATACGATGGGCGATAGATTTCCTGATATGAGCGAAGTCTATACAACAAAATACATTGAACTTGCTAAAAACATTGCCGTAGAACTCGGGATTGATTTGCAGCAGGGTGTATACATGGCACTTACAGGCCCTTCTTACGAAACACCGGCAGAAGTTCGAATGGCAAGAGTTATCGGAGCTGACGCAGTTGGTATGTCTACAGTTCCTGAGGCGGTTGTTGCTTCATGGGCAGGGATGAAGGTTATCGGGCTTAGC
>CANAXK010000077.1 GCA_947365485.1 uncultured bacterium | reverse complement strand
ATTTTTTTACCTGATCCTGCGTTTTACCGCAAAATGAACATTTTAGTCTGTCGTTTGATGACATAATTGTCTCCTGTTAACTGGTCTTGTTATGCGAGGCGGATATCCCCCTCACCCCGTTTTTCTAGCACTCATGCTAAGCCTTCGTGCTGAAAAACTACCCCTCTCCCACACCGGGGCGAGGGTGCTTGCTTACATAGCGTCTTTTGTGATGACTTTATCAATCATACCGTACTCAAGAGCTTCCTGCGGAGTCATGATGTAGTCACGGTCAGTATCTTTTTCAATCTTCTTGATTGATTGACCTGTGTTTGAAGCCATGATTTCGTTCAAAGTCTTCTTGATTCTCAAGATTTCCTGCGCCTGAATTTCAATATCAGTTGCCTGACCTTGCGCACCGCCTAAAGGCTGGTGGATAAGTACTCTTGAGTGAGGAAGCGCCATTCTCTTGCCTTTTGCTCCGGAGCAAAGCAGGAATGCGCCCATAGAAGCAGCCTGACCTAAGCAGATAGTCTGAACATCGGCTCTGATGTGCTGCATTGTATCATAGATAGCTAAGCCCGCAGTAACACTTCCGCCAGGAGAGTTGATGTATAACATGATATCTTTTTCAGGGTTTTCACTGTCTAACAATAAAAGCTGTGCAACGATTAAGTTTGCCACCATATCGTCAACAGGTGTTCCTAAAAAGATAATTCTTTCTCTCAAAAGTCTAGAGAAGATGTCGAATGAACGCTCGCCTCTGCTGGATTGTTCAATTACTACAGGTACAAAACTCATTTCTTATTTTCCTTTCTTATCTATATCAAAAGTGACAATATCATTATACATTACATAGAAATTTTCACAAATAATTAATTTGGATGAAATTATCCACTCGTCTACATGTAATATTGGGTTACAAAGATTATACCAGAAAAATAAAGAACCCGCAAACTTGCGGGTTCTTTATAAATTTTATTCTTCCACTTCAAACATGTCTTTCCCGACTGCGCATAGAGGGCAAACCCAATCTTCCGGCAAGTCTTCAAAAGCTGTGCCCGGATTGATTCCGTTATCAGGATCTCCTGCCTGCGGGTCATAAACATAGTGACATACTGTGCATACGTATTTTTGCATAATTTTTCTCCTTTTTTCGCTATCACCCTCTCCTTTTATAGACACTTACCAGATTGTAGATAAATTCCCAATAAGTATCATTTACCCCGAGAGGGTCGGGGCGAGGTGTCAACCCACTGACTTATAATACTACATACCTAAAGAATTTACTATTGTATTTACAACATTATCCACTCCGGCTAACTGCTCTTCCTTCAAAGTTGATTTAATAGCAATTGTATCATCCAAAATCTCTGTCCCCTTAAGCTTTTCAAGCAATTCTCTCATCAAACCGCCACAAGTCGGTGCCCAGGAACCATTCTGGATAAGCACATAATTCCTGTTCTGAAGATTGTGAGCAACAATTGAATGAAGCAAACACTCCATCGACTCAAAAATACCAGCATTATACGTCGTGGTCGCAAAAACAATGTGTGAATACCTGAACGCCTCTGCCAGAACAAACGAATGATGGGTCATTGAAACGTCAAACATCTTGATATTCTTCACCCCTTTGTCAGCAAGCTTTGCAGCAAGAAGACTAACTGCACTTTCGGTACCGCCGTATACTGATGAATACGCAATCATGACGGAATCTTCTTCTGGAGTGTAAGTTGACCACCTATTGTATTTTTCTACCAGTAAATCAATGTTTTCCTGTATCATTAAACCATGGAGCGGACAAATCATCTTAATATCAAGCTCTACAGCTTTTTTTAGCAGCATCTGAACCTGAAGCCCGTATTTTCCGACGATATTTGTGTAATACCTTCTTGCTTCATCCAGATAGTCATGCTTCCAGTTAACTTCGCTATCAAAAAGGTTACCGTTAATCGCGCCAAAAGAGCCGAACGCGTCTGCGGAAAAGAGAATCCCGGAGGCTGAATCATAAGTCACCATAACTTCCGGCCAGTGGACCATCGGTGCCATGATGAATTTGAGTTCATGGTGCCCTGTATTAAGAGTATCGCCTTCTTTTAGCATGACTGCGCGTGAATCAATGTCGAAATTAAAGAACTGCTTAATCATTGCAACAGTTTTTTGCGTGCAGGCAATTTTGACACCAGGATGAGCATTTACAACTTCTTCAAGCAAAGCACCATGATCAGGCTCCATGTGCTGCACGACAATATAATCAAGATTCCTTTCTCCAAGAGCAACTTTGAGATTTTCGTAAAACTGTTCAGCGCAAGTTTTGTCAACAGTATCCAGCAAGACTGTTTTTTCATCGTTAATCAGATATGAGTTATAAGACATCCCGTCTTTTACAGGGTATGCGCTTTCAAAAAGACACAAACGCCTATCTGAACAGCCCAAATAGATAATATCATCCGTAATCTTTCTTATATTGTGCATTTTATACTCCTAATTGTAAAACTATTATAATCTAAACATGCAGCTTGCGCACATGTTCCCTCTCCAACGGGGGATGGTACTATTTATACATACC
The DNA here is from genome assembly GCA_947365485.1 of uncultured bacterium. GTDB lineage: Bacteria > Cyanobacteriota > Vampirovibrionia > Gastranaerophilales > Gastranaerophilaceae > CAG-196. The sequence goes on along the minus strand of CANAXK010000077.1, from coordinate 5,181 downwards.
CGATATACGGCAAATTGCGGTAATACCCGTCATAGTCAAGCCCGTAGCCGACTAAAAACTTGTCATCCACCTCAAAACAATAATAATCAGCGTCAATTTCAACCTCGCGCTTGATTTTCTTATCAAGGAGCGAACAGAACTTCAATGACTTTGCCTTGAAATTCAGGTTGATAAAGTCTACCAGAAATTTCGCCGTATGCCCTGTATCAATTATGTCTTCGATAATCAAAACATTTTTCCCGTTCAAATCAGGAAGCGAAATATCAACAGCATTTACCTTCCCTGTTGAAGAAAATCCCGAACCGTAGCTTGAAAGCCTTATAAACTCCATCTTGAGAGGCATCTTGAGGTGCTTGGATAAATCCACCATGAACATCACAGAACCCTTGAGCACGCAAATTAGGTACAATTCTTCTTCCGCATAAATCTCGTTCAATTCTGAGCCTAGTTTTTTTATAGCATCCTGAATCTGGTCATCCTCATACAAAACTTTTAAATCACTCTCTTTAATCATTTGCATTATATTACCCACTCCATAACATGCGTCGGCGCCTTGCGCACCCCGATTTTGTTACTCAACCCCGTTCCCATAACCCAGAGAATCTCGTCCTTGTCTGCAATAAGCAGAATCTCATCCCTATTATGACGTGGAATCCCCTTTGAATTAAGATATTTCTTAAGCTTCATTGAACCGGACATTCCGAACGGCCTTATTGTGTCACCTTCCCTGCGGTTACGTAATTCTAGCGGGAATTTTACTCCGTTCAAATCAACATAGGCAAAGTTGGAAGTCGCTTCTGGAAACACAAACAGGTTTTCTTCCGTGTAAGGCCGCAGAATAAACTTGTGCTCACCAACCCTGTACTCGCCTTCTCCGTCTATCAATATCGAAACCTGATTAGCTTCTTCCGGCTTTTTCTTGCGCGGAATACTTTCCACACCCTTCTCGTCTGCATAAAGCCACTGCGCAGAAGCAAGAGAAAGGGTGCTGCCGTTTCTCTGGGTTATGTTTGATTCTATAAAGTCAAAAATCTCGTTTATTTTCTTAAAATCGTAATCCAAGCCAAGTGACTGTACAAACTCATGCAAAAAGCGCATCTTTACAGGCTTTGAAAGCTTCTTGTATTCAGATGAGACAATCCTATCGTCAACAATAACCCTTGTTCTTATCGCACTCAAATACTCCTCAATAATCTCGTTGTCGCTAGACGCCACAACAGAAAGCGTATTAAGCGCATCCTTCACACCCTCGTTAATCTTTTCAAGGGCCGGAATAACATTGAGCCTCAAATAATTCCTGCGGTAAGCTGTGTTTGAGTTGGAAGAATCGTTGTTAGGGAAAAGATTGTTCTTTGCGCAGTATTCAACAATTTCAGAACGCTTAGTCTGCAAAAGCGGCCTGTAGAAGCAGTCTCGCTTTTCTGCAATCCCCTTAAGCCCGACAATTCCCGTACCTTTTATAACTCTGTACAACACAGTTTCTGCATTATCATCCCTGTTATGAGCCGTAAACACAGCATCTGCGTCAAACTCATCATAGGCTTCTTCAAAAAACTCGTAGCGCGCAATTCTCGCGTCGTTTTCTGTTTTTTTCACCCCCCTTGGTGAATCCTTGGTGTAAAACTCCATCCCCTTAGCGCTTGCAAACAGGCGGCAAATCTCCTGCTCACGCAAAGACTCATCTCCACGCCAGTTGTGGTTGAAGTGCGCTGCAACAACAGTCATCTCAAAAAACTCCGGCTGCTCCTTGATTTTGGACAGGATATCCATAAGACACATGGAATCATACCCACCTGAAAAGCCGACAATAATTGTTTTATCCTGCAAGTTGTATTTTCTTAAAAATTCTATTACACGATTAATCATGTTTTATCTGACACCTTGAATCCCGTGCTTAATTTCAACAGCATCAACCCCGAGTTGGTCAAGAGCCTTCATCGCAAGAGAATTTGGCTCATCTAAGATTGCGAGCAGCAAATCAACTGCCTCAATCTTTTGTTTGCTGGATTTCTTAGCAGAAAGCCAAGCTTTTTCAAGCACGCGTTTTGCGCGGTTTGTAAACACGATTTCCTTGTCAAAATACTCGTTACCATATCCAACAAGGTTTTCAACCACAAGTCGCGCGTCTTTCATTGTTATTTCCAAGTCATTAAGAACTTCAAACGCAATGCTTGTGCCTTCTGCAAGGATTCCTAGAAGAAACATTTCTGTCCCGACAACATTACGCCCGATTCTGCGTGCTTCTTCTTTTGCAAGCTTCATAATGGTAAGCGTTTCAGGCATTTGCTTTTCAATCGGTTTAAGTATCTCTTCTAAAAGCTTATCCCCGTTGATTCCCAGAGACTTGATTACATCGTAAGCTAACCCCTTCTTGTTTTTCAAAACACTAAGCACAATGTGCTCAGGCGTAATAACAGATGAGCCTAGCTCTTTTGCGGTCTGCAAAGCCGAATTCATCATCAAAAATGCATTCGGAGTGAAGATAATCTTCTTGTCTTCGTACTCAGCCTGACGTGACTGTTGTTCAGCTAGCTTCTGTTCAAAATTCTCTGCATCAAGTCCGTATTTGTTAATCGTCTTAACCAGTTCAGAATCCGCTGTTTCAAGAATCGAAGCCATAATCTGTTCTGTACCGAGAATCTCATACCCCTTTGCTGAAAGCTTTGAAACAGCTCTGTCAAATACACCAGTTAGAGCTTCGCCTTCGTATACAGATTCAAAAGAGCTTTTTTTCTCTTCTACCTCTTCCACCTCCGGATGCTCAAGGCGTTTAATCTTTCTCTGAACAAGCTTTGTAAGAATTTCTCTTGAGTTATAAATATCAAAATTAAAGCTTTGCAAAATTGCCTGAATATTAGAGTTCTTATCGGTTATTGCAGACAAAAACAGGTGTTCAAAAAGGATATTGGTGTTTCCGGAGCGGCTTGCTAAATCCACCGTATGCTTTAAGATTTCTTTAAAAGAGCGGCTAAAAGGGATTGTTTCAGGCATAGAAGGCTTTTTAATAAGATACTTTTCCACTTCCTGCTGAATCCCATCTGCAGAGAGTCCATACATTCTAAAAAGCTTCAGAGAAACACCCTTTGCTTCTCTTACCAGCGCAAGCAAAAGATGTTCCGGCATAACCTCGGAAGATTCGGTCTCCGCAGCAAGTCTCTGTGACTCGCTCACTACATTAACAGCTCTTTCAGTAAATCTTTCAAACAAAACTATTATTCCTCGTCGTCTTCTTCGTCACTAAGTGATTCTATGTATTCGCAAACCTTTTTGAACTCGTTATCGTCTTCGATGTTCTGGAAGTAGCCTTCTTCGCCTTCCTCAACATATTCCATAACAATAACTTCGGAGTCTGCGTCTTCTTCGTCTTCACCAATCGGAAGCAGCAGTGCGTAAGTTTTGTCCTCAAAATCTATTACATCATAGATTTCGCACTTAACGATGTTACCGTCATCGCCGTAGATTTCTACAAAATTTTGTTCTAATTCTTCGTTTTCGTTCATACTTTATCTTCCTAAATACTGTTGTAATATTACACAGGCACTTTCCATATCCACAAGGCCCTTATTTTTTCGAAAATCAACTTTCCTCTCACGGAGCCTCTGTTCAGCTTCTTCAGAAGTCAGCCTTTCATCTTCTAATATTATATCAAAACCATCAAGTTTTTGTGAAAAATCGATACAATCCTTTGCCTGAAAGCCTTGTGACCCGTCCATGTTTATCGGAACACCGACAACAATCTTCTCAACCCGGTTTTCTTTTGCAATTTTCGTGATTTCCTCGATTGCTTTATCTTCCGGCACACGCGAAATAAAAGAATGCGGGGTCGCAATCACCTGCAAAAAGTCGCTAAGCGCAATCCCTATACGCTTTGTACCAACATCAAGCGCCATCACCTTATGCATTGTCAACCCACCTTGCTTCAATGCTTGAAATTATCATATCAAGCTGCAAAAGCTCAAAATCGTCGACTTTTGGCTGCATGCGCTTCTCAAAAATGTTGGAAGCTTTTCTCTGGTTCTTGAGAATGTAGCGCTTGCCAACATAGTACTCGTAAATACTCTTTCTAATAATATTCGTAAGGAATGCGTAATTAGAACCGAGCGAGAAGAACAACTCTGCAAGCTCCATATCACCTTTGAGCATCCTCAAATAAGCCGCCATGTTAAAGACTACAAGCTTGTAAGCAAGCTCTTTAACCGTGTAAATGCTGTCAAAATTGTCAGCAACAAACTTATCCAAATCCACGTCAAAATTGTTCGCTTTAAATTCAGCCGAAAGCTTGTCAATAAAGGTCTTGAACTCATCTGATGTGACCTCGTCAAAGAACCACGTCTGAACATAATCATTAAGACAAAGCTTGTCTATGTCCTTCTGATTAAGCTCTTTTTTCTCAAGATAAAGATTTGGCTTTTCTTCCTCAACATCAAGCAGAATGCTCTGCCAACAGATGTACTCATAAGGAATCAGCTCCCCGTTTATATGAGAATTTTCTTTCGCCTGATTGAGCAAATACTTGGCAACACCGGCGTTTATTTCATATTTCTCCTGATAGTTGTAGAATTTGTCTACAATCTTGAAGAAATCGCGCTCGGTCATGTTGTTGAACCCGAACGAATCAAGGATTCCATACCTTGGGTTCACAACCACAGCAAGGAATTGAAGCGTTCTGTTTGCGCGAATGCGTGAGAAAATAATCGCCATGTTTCCATGCCCGTCAGGGAAAGAAGCATAAGTCTTGTAAGGCGCAGACTCTTTGAGGATGTTTCTATAGAATTCAACAGTGTTATCCACCCTGATTCCTGCCATTTTGAGTTCAGAAAGAGCTTTGTTCATACGACTTTTGAGCTCTTCTGGAGCAAATGAGAGTGCGTTTTCAATAGCGTGATAAGCAAGCTGGGATTTTGAGCGACCGAGGATTTCAAGTGCAACATTTCCAACTTCTGTGTTCATGTAATACAAGAATACAGGAATAAGTATGTTTGCAAGCGCGTCATTCGCGTAATCCTCTTCCAGAGACTTAATCAGGATTTTCTTATCCTCATCCCCGATTGCATTCAAAAAGTCCATGAAATCAATCTGGGCTTCCGGATTCATAATCGCCGTTTCCAGAAGTTCTTTTGTTTCCTTATTTATAAGCTCGTTAAACTGTTCAAAATACCCGCTTATAACCTCGTAGTCAAT
>CANAXK010000076.1 GCA_947365485.1 uncultured bacterium | reverse complement strand
TCTTGTTGCCCAAATCTTTCAGCATATTAAAAGCAATCATTTTGACATGGTCGTTGTATTCAGGAGCCTTGATAACGTTCCAGAGCTCGTCGTTAAGCGTATCTTTGTCAATAAGTTCGGTTATAAGCCAGCAAATAAGCAAAGCGCGCTGTTCCGGCGCATTAATGAGTTCTCTTATCAGGACATCAAGAACTGTTTTTTTGTCTTCTATAAGCTTCAAGTCAGTCAGGAGCGAAGCATCCGGCTGGATTGAAGTTGAAAGCGCTGTCAGAGTCGCCAGTATTTCAGCTTTTATTTGAATCTTGTTCATATTGTCTCTCCGCTAATTTTTCTTACCCCAGAAAGTATCAAGAATTTGCTGCGCTTCTTCAGAAAGCATTCTATCCTGCATGATTAAGTACTGTACAGCAATCATCGTGCATTCGGAGCATATATTCACCCCCGGGCCCTTAACCATTTTGAGCACCTCTGTGTTTGAACGCCCGCAAAAGCTGCAAACCACAGGCTCAATAATCCCTTCGGGGTTGTGGTGGTGATAAGGTGTACTTTCGCCCTTTTTTCTTCCCCTCGCGCCGATTTTCACGACTTTTTCGTCTGACATAAACTCTCTCCTTGCTTTCATCTATTGTAGCGCAAAAAATGAGTTTGTGCAATGCGAGCATATGATTTATTGCAGATCTAAATTGTTACAATTCTTTACTTCAAGAGTTTGCAGAAAAACTCGCGGGAACTGTTTCACAACAGACCAGACGTTATCCCGCGTCCAGCCTGTTTTTCACACACCTTATTCAGGAGCAAAAAAAATCTCGAAAATCCGTCAATTTTTGGATTTTTCTGTTCCTGAATAACTCTATGCTAAAATATTAATATGACAGTGGGACAAATTTTCAAAATACATTCAGATTTTTATTATGTTGATTCTGAAAACCAAACCTTTGAATGCAAAATCCGTGAGGTCTTGAAAAAACAGAAACACAAGATTTATGTTGGCGATTTTGTTGAGTTTTCAGACGGCGCAATAGAAAAAATCCTGCCTCGCAAAAACTTTATCACACGCCCGACCGTTGCCAACATCGACAGGGTGATTATTATATCAGCTGTAAAAGAGCCGGAACTTAGTTTTTCACAGCTCAACAGATACATTGCCTTTGCAAAGTACCACAACCTTGAAGCAGCGCTCTGCTTTAATAAAAACGACCTCTCCAAAGACGATTCAACCATTGAAAAAGTATTCTCAATATACGAACCGCTCGGGTATGATATTCTTTTCACCTCCGCGCTTGAAGGGTTTGGAGTAGATGAGTTTAAAGACTTGCTCAAAGGCAAAACCTCTGTGCTCTGCGGCTCATCAGGAGTCGGGAAATCAAGCCTGATTAACGCAATCTGCCCTGATTTGCACCTTAGAACCAAGGAAATCAGTGAAAAGACATTGCGCGGAACCCACACAACACGCCATTCAGAAATAATTAAGATTGACGAAGATTCCAGAATCATTGACACACCAGGATTTAGCAACCTTAAATTCGATTTTCTCATGCCAAACGAGGTTGACTTGCTCTTTGATGAGATTTCTAAGTACAAACAAGACTGCAAATTTCCTGATTGCCTGCATTTGAGCGAAGTCGACTGCGCTGTAAAGCAGCACCTTGACACAATTGACGAGACAAGGTATCAGAGTTATGTTGAATTTGTAACCGAGGCAAAGGAATACAAGGAAAAGGTAAAATATCAGGGTGTTAAGACCGAGACTGCACACAAGCAGCACAACGACAAGCTTGCAGTTAAGATAAGCACCCGCAAGCGCCAGAGTGCGCGCAACACGCAAAAACAGAATATTTATAAGGATATAGACGATGAAAGAATTGATTAAACTGGTTGACGAGCATTTGGATGAGTATCTACAAATTACTTATCCTGAAGACATATTCAAGGCTATGAAATACACGCTTATGCTTCCTGGAAAGCGCTTAAGACCGGTTATGTGTCTTGAAACAGCAAGGATTCTCGGAGCTAACATTGAAAAAGCAATGCCAGCAGCCTGCGCAATCGAGATGCTCCATGTTCAAAGCCTTATCCACGACGATTTGCCGTGTATGGACAACGACGACTTCAGACGCGGAAAGCCTTCCAATCACAAAGTTTTTGGGGAAGCAAACGCCGTGCTTGCAGGTGATGCGCTTTTGACTTTTGCTCCGCAGGTTATAATTGAAAAGTCAAAGGATTTATCGCTCACCCAGATTGTAAGGATTCTGCACGAGTACACAAAATTTGGCGGGGCTTACGGATTGATTGCAGGTCAGGTGGTTGATATTGAATCAGAAGGCGGGAAGCTTGTAAAATCACCGGAAGAAACTCTTGATTTTATTCATCTTAACAAAACAGCGGTGCTTTTCCGTCTTGCAGTCAGAATCGGGGCTATTGTTGCCGGTGCTAATGAAGAAACTATTGAAAATTTTGATGATTTTGCAAAAAAATTCGGGCTTGCATTCCAGATTTACGATGACATCATGGACGAGATTTCGTCTTTTGAGGAATTGGGTAAGACTGTGGGCAAGGACAAGAACTCTGGAAAGCTTACGTACGTTTCATTGTACGGAATTGATGAGGCTAAAAATAAATTTAACTATCTGCTTAGAGAATGTTATGATATAATAGGCAAGTATGAATCAAATGTTTTTGAGGAGATATTAGACAATTTAAAGGCGAGAGTCGCTGGTTAGGAGTTTTGAATGGATTTTTCTAAGATTTACGGTACAGGATACGAAGTAATTTTTATTGCTTTTTCCGGAATAATTCTGGCTCAGTTTGTAAAATGCGTTCTGCACCTCATTGTCAAGAGAAACCTTGATTTGAGACTTTTTACAACAACAGGCGGCATGCCAAGCTCACATTCAGCAGGAGTTATGGGACTTTCTACAACTGTTGGACTAATTCGCGGCTTTGATTCAATTGAGTTTGCGATTGCACTTGGATATGCGTTTATTGTAATGTACGACGCAGCAGGCGTAAGGCGCGCAGCAGGGAAGCAGGCGGCTTGTCTAAACAAGATTATAATGGATTTGTACAAGCAGGATTTAGCAGAAGCAGGCGGAAAGCTTAAAGAGCTTCTTGGGCACACTCCAATGCAAGTATTGATTGGCGCGATTTTCGGGGTCGGGTATGCTTATTACATGCATTATTTGTTTTCTAAGTTAGTTGGCGGCTAATCCTTTTTATAAACAAAGTGGATAAATTTATCGTCTTCATGGAAGCCTGTTCTAGGATACAAGTATGGAGAGTGTTCGTTAGAGCGTCTGGCTTTTACAATAACTTCTTTGTCACCGGCAAAATCTTGCATTGCTTTGACGAGTTTTTTAGCAATACCTTTGCCCTGATAATCTTCATCTACAAACAAAGCTTTCATTCTATAGCGGATATTACCGCTGAGAGTTGAGTATTCTTTTCCGAAGTGCAAAAAACCGACTGGTTTTTCGCCAATCTTTGCAGCAAAAATTTCATCTTCGGTTCTTCGATTTTCATCATTCAGAAACTTTTTAACCTCTTGAATTGATGATTTTACATTTGCGCTTTCTCTGTATTTCAAATACAAGCTGTAGATTTCTTTGAAATTAGCTCTTGTGAGCTTTGTAACAACCGGTGTTGTTGATTCAAAAACATCTTTATTTAGCCCTTGAAAAGTAATTTGCAATGCTTTTCTTTGCGGGTTTGTATAACAGTTTACAGGGGCTGTGATTGGTGATACGACGATATTTAACATTTTAACCTCAAAATAATTATACACAAAAATAATAGAAGTAAACAGCCGCTTGCAATCCAAACATGTTTGTTTTACAATTTTCATGTCAGAAAAGAACCCACAATTGAATATACCATTAACACCAGATTTCAGGTGTTTTGTTGTTGGATATTCAATTGCTCATATCAAAAATAAGTAGAACACTATATGTTAGAAAAAATTAAGAAAGGTTTAACATGTCAGAAGAAAAACTAGAAACTCAGGTAGAAGAAACAGTTGAAGTGACTGAAGAAGTTGTAGAAACTGTTGAAGCAGCAGAAGAAGCTCCTGCAAAAAGACAACGCGGAAGAAAGAAAAGAGTTGAAACTCAGGAAGTAAAACCTGAATCAGAATGGAAAGAACAGGTTGTTCAAATCCGTCGTGTAACAAAGGTTGTTAAGGGCGGTAAGAAATTGAGCTTCCGTGCTATCGTTATTGTTGGTAACCAGAAAGGACAGGTTGGTGTTGGCTGTGCAAAAGCTGCAGAAGTTATCATCGCTATCCAGAAGGCTATTGCTGACGGTAGAAAAAATCTTGTTACAGTGCCTATTTTCAAAACAACTATTCCGCACCCTATCACAGGTCGTTCAGGAGCAGGTGCTGTAATGCTTAGACCGGCTTCTCAAGGTACCGGTATTATCGCAGGTGGAGCAGTTCGTTCAGTTCTTGAACTTGCTGGTATTGAAAACATCCTTTCAAAATCATTAGGTTCAAAATCACCTCTTAACGCTGCTAACGCAACTATTGAAGCTCTTAAATCTTTAAGACCGTTTAATGAAGTTGCTAAAAAACGCGGTTTGACAATGGCTGAATTATTAAACTAGTAGGCTATTTTAAGTTATAAAGTTTAATGAAATAATAATAAGGAATTGAAAGATTATGAAACAAATAAAAATAAAACTTGTAAGAAGTTTAATCGGAAGCTCAGAATCACAACGCAAAGTTGCTAAGGCTTTGGGCTTTACAAAAAAAGACCAGATTGTAGAACACTATGACAGCGCTACAATTATGGGCATGGTTAACAAGATTTCACATCTTGTAGAAGTAGTAGAATAAATCGATAAATTTTAAAGAAGGAAAATAAAATGACAAACATAACATTAGAAGATTTAAGACCTGCTGAAGGCGCTACAGGAAAATCAAAAAGAGTAGGCAGAGGACGTTCATCAGGACACGGTAAAACATCTTGCCGCGGTCACAACGGTGAAGGACAACGTTCAGGCAGAACTGCTAAAAGAGGTTTTGAAGGTGGTCAGATGCCAGCTTACAGAAGATTACCTAAATTGAAAGGATTCCAGGTAATCAACGCTCGTAACTACGCAGCAATCAATGTTGGCAGACTTGAAGAATTGAACATTGCTGAAATCACTTTAGAAGCCCTAAAAGAAATCGGCAGAGCTCATCCTTCTTGCGACGGGCTTAGAATCCTTGGCAACGGAGAAATCAAAAAAGCTGTTACAGTAAAAGCTACTTATGTTACTCCATCAGCTAAAGAAAAAATTGAAGCAGCAGGCGGAAAGGTTGAATTAGTATAATGACAGGCGGAATGAGAATGCCTACAACGGCAGATTTGATGTCAATGTGGAACGCTTCTGGCTTGAAAGAAAAGTTAATCTTTACTTTCTTGATGCTCGTTGCATTCCGTTTCGGGATTCATTTACCAATCTACGGTATTGATAACGAAATCTTTGCAAGAATTGCTTCCGGCAACAACATCATAGGTTTCCTTGATTTGTTTACCGGCGGTGCTCTTGGTAAAGTATCAATTTTCGCATTAGGTATCGGACCTTACATTACATCATCAATCATTATGCAATTAATGGCTGTAATTATTCCAGCGTTGGAAAAATTACAGAAAGAAGACGGTGAAGCAGGCAGAAGAAAGATTTCGCAATACACCAGAATATTTACTGTTGTGCTCGCGATATTCCAGTCAATAATCTTCATGGGTTATATGGCGCACCTTCCAAACGCTATAACCGCAGGTGTAAACCACACAATGTTTTACATCTCTTCTATCATTACACTTACAGCGGGCTCTGTTCTTGTAATGTGGATGTCTGAGTTGATCACAGAAAAAGGTATCGGCAACGGCGGTTCTCTGATTATCTTTGTAGGTATCATTTCAGGTATTCCGCTTTACGCAGACAGAACATGGCAGATGGTATCACATGACTCTGCACTGATGTGGGGTCTGGTCTTACTGCTTACAATCTTCTTTATTACAATGATATTTATTGTAATAATGCAGGAAGCAGTAAGAAAGGTTATCATCGTAAACCCTAAAAGACAGGTTGGCAACAAGGTTTACGGCGGAGTAAACACATTTATTCCGTTCAAGCTCAACCCGGGTGGTGTAATGCCTATTATCTTTGCGGTAGCAATTCTTTTGTTCCCGTCAACTATTCTAAGCCTTGTCGGACAGGCAAACTTGCCGGCAGGATGGGTTCAGGATGTTGTTCTTGTTTTGAACAAAATCTTCAATCCAAGCGGAATAACATACTACGCAATATATTTCATTATGATTGTGGCTTTGACATTCTTCTATGCTTCAATTATGCCTAATATGCAGCCAAAAGAAATCGCAGACAATCTTAAGAAATACGGTTCTTCAATACCGGGCGTAAAGCCTGGCAGACCGACAGCAGAAGCGCTGGATAAAATCCTCACCAAAACAACATTTATTGGTGCTATGGGCTTGGGTATTATCGCGTTAGTTCCTGCGTTTGCGAGTTACATAACAAAAATCACAACCCTCCAGGGGATTGGTGCTACATCTCTAATCATCATGGTTGGTGTTGCGCTTGATTTGATTAATCAGGTTAAGACCCACCTGCTGGCTAGAAATTATGAAACATTCCTGAAGGATTAAGATTGATATTTTTTAAAAGTGCCGGTGTTAAAATACCGGCACTTTTATTTTGTAAACTTTTGTAAAGAAAAAAACAAGTCGTGAAATTGGAGAAAATTATTTTACTTTATATATATGTAAACACAATGTAAGGATTAAGGTTATGCTAACATTAAACTCAGATGATAAACACAACACTTGTTTTAAGTTTATTGGCGCAGATGTTGCACCAAAAACAACCAATCTGATTTCTAATAACACATCACTTATCGCACCTTCTTCATCAGAAGGCGGTATGGACACTTGCAGCTTCTATTCAGGCCCGTCTGATGCAGCAATCGTTGCTTTTGGTGAAAGCTATGAATCATGTGGTTCTATTGCATACTCTGGAGCTGGTGAATCTTGTGGCTCAATCGCTTACTCAGGTGAGTCTTGCGGTTCTGTAGCATCATCTTCTGTATCTTCATCAGGAAGCTTTTCTGGTGGCGGATGCAGCTATTCTTGCTAATCAACATAAGTTAAAATATAATCTCCGGCCAACAAGCCGGATTTTTTTTTGTAAATTTGTTGTCAAATCGCTCTGCTAATGGTACGATTAACTAGGGAGAGGTTGTATGGAAGAGAATTTTAGTATTGTTAAATTTTTAAAAGAGGCTGTGGCTTTAAAAGCATCAGACGAGCATATTATGGTGGGGCATCCGCCTTATATAAGAAAAAACGGATTTATTATTAAGACCTCACTAAAGCCTCTCACCAAAGAAGAAGTTGATAGCGCTATTCTTGAAATCGTACCAACTGCAATACGCGATGAAATACTCACACAGTGTGATGTCGACTTTGTTTACGAAATCAAGGGCGTATCAAGATTCAGGGTAAACTATAACAGACAACTTGGACAACCCGGACTGGTTATAAGAAACATCCCATACAAAGTGCCTACACTTGAAGAGCTGGCGCTTCCAAACATGCTGTCATCACTTGTTAAATATCAGAACGGGATTATACTTGTCACAGGACCTACAGGGTGCGGGAAATCAACCACGATTGCATCTTTGATAAATTTGATTAATACAAAGACTTCAAAGCATGTTGTAACAATAGAAGACCCTATTGAATATGTTTTTGAATGCAACAAAA
>CANAXK010000075.1 GCA_947365485.1 uncultured bacterium | reverse complement strand
CGACTCTGACTCGTCAACTTCAAGACCTTGAAAAGGAGCTTAAGCAAAAGCTTCTTGTGCGCGGGAAGCACAAGGTGACACTCACACCGGAGGGGCTAATTCTGCAAAAGCGGGCGCAGGAAATCGTTGACATGGTTGAAAAAACAGAGGCTGAGTTTCAGTCGATTTCTGATACGATTAGCGGCGATATTTACATAGGTGGTGGCGAGACGGATTCCATGAAGTATGTTGCAGAGATTATTAAGGAGATTCAAGAGGATTATCCGGCCATAAAGTTTCATCTCTACTCTGGAAACGCGGAAGATGTGATGGAGAAGCTTGACCGCGGGCTGTTGGATTTTGGGATTTTAATCCAGCCTGTGGATTTATCAAGGTACGACCATCTGGAGTTGCCTGAAAGAGACACATGGGGTGTGATTATGAGGGCTGATAGTCCGCTAGCAGAGAAGAGTGAGGTAACGCTCAATGATTTAGTCGAAATTCCGCTTCTTGCTTCGCGTCAGATGACGCCAAAGTATTCGAAGGATAGCGGTTTTTTGGACTGGTTCGGGGATAAGTATAATGATTTGAACATTGCAGCGACTTACAATCTTATTTTCAATGCGACAATCATGGTAAAAGCGGGCGTGGGTGTCGCTGTAACACTTGACAAGCTTGCAGACACTTCAAAGGAAAGCGGGTTGTATTTTCGGCCTCTGAGTCCGAAGCTTGAATCCGGGCTGGATATCGTGTGGAAAAAGAATCAGGTCTTTTCGCCGGCTGCGAAGCTGTTTTGGGAGAGGTTGAAGGAGAGGTTTTAAGGGGGGATTAATTTTTATTTATAATTTTAATCGCTCTCACTGTTTTAATATCATCTTTTTTATTTGTATATCTGAAAGTTCCAATTTCTGCAAAACATTCATTTTTCTTGATTTTAACCATTTGCTCATCAACATAATTATTAACAATTTTTTTCATTACATCCCCTTAAAACTTTCTCCTCGCTCGACCATGCCTATAAAGTTTGTTGACAACCCAACTTTTTCGACTAATTCTGCCTGAGTTAAATTAGCCTTTGCCCGAATAAGTTTAGGATGTCTTTTTCGTTCATCTTTGGATTTTTACTTCCTACATATTAAAAAAGAGGGCTCAAACCCTCTTTTAAAATGGAGCGGAAGACGAGACTCGAACTCGCGACAGTCTGCTTGGAAGGCAGATACTCTACCAACTGAGCTACTTCCGCACTCATTATTCAATTTTCATTACATCAGTTGGTAGAGTATGTATCTAAGATACGCTCGGGCTCTCCGCCTGATGTTTGCTTCCATAATTCAATTACCTCGCTCGGGCAACTGAGCTACTTCCGCATAGCTTTGTTTAAAGCATACTTTAAACAAAGCTAAATTTCAACCCTTTACTGTGGCAACTCTGTATTCGCACCGTTGAGCGCAGGAGCAGCCGGTTTTGCTTCCTCTGTCGGCTCCTCTGGAGCGGTGTGAGCATATAATCTCAAGCTGATATTGCTGATAAGTATCTTTTTGTCCTTAGGATAAGGTTTTACTTCAAGGCTGTTAATCTTGATGTAGTAAGGATACTGATAAATATTCTCAATCAGTTTACCAAGGTTTACGTAGTTTGAAACAAGCTCCATGTTTACGTCACATACAAAGTACGCATCTCTGCCGTTTGTTACAAACATATCGCCTTCCGGATTGTATTTGTAATCGATGCTTCTGATTTTTACTGAATTAGCATGAACCATTTCTATAACGTCGTTGTACAAAGTAAAGAACAATGTTTCGTTGCCCAAATCAGATTCGATTGGATAGTAAACCTTTTTCTGCGCTCCAGAAATTGAATCCTTGATTTTCTTGATTTTTTGACGCACAACATTGAGTTTTGTGTTGAGCCCGTTGTACTCATTCTCTTTGTTTGCAACTTCTGCTTTAATGTTGTTCAGTTTTTCAACCTGTGGTGCAACCAGCTTGAAACAGGCAAAACCGACTGCAAGAATTACTGCACAGAAAATCATTAAGCCATAATATTTTTTATATTTATCCATTTTTACAAAATCCTTTATTCTTTATTTATTGTATTGGTTCTAAAGGCGGTAACCCGTTGCTGTTACCGGATTGTTGAGTATTGTTGCCCTGCTTTGCACCGGCAGCCTGATTTTGTACCGGTGAATCAGAGATGACAAACTCGTAGAAATCTGCGTTAAGCGACGTCAGGATTGAATCCGTGTCAAATTCTTCTCCGTTTTCTCCTGAAAGTTCGGTGATTTCTGAAACCTTCGAGTTTGTAGAAAGCCCGAGCTTCTGAAGCTTGATTGCAGAGTTTGGATCATAATCTTTTATGCTTCTGAAGAATGAATACACGCTTTCAAGGTTGTCTGCTTGACCTTCGATTGTCACCTTGTCAGACAACTTCAGAGATGTCAGCCACAATTTTTTAGGAATCTCTGTTCCCACAATTGTGTAGTATGAGTATATATTCTTGTTATGCTCCAGACCCATTTTGATTTCGTCACCTTCATCAAACAGGTCAGAAGATATGTTTTCATTCTGTTTTAAGAAGTTGTTAGCTTCCATAATTTTGTGTTCCCATTCAGCCTTCTGATTTTCAAACCCCTTATATGTCGCATCAAGGGAAAACAACGCTATTACAGTCGGGATTATTAATGCAACCACAAGAAGTATACCAAGCGCAAATAACTTGTCTGATGAAAAAACAATTCTTCTTCCGCCAAAAGTTATTTCAGGCGGCTGCTCGGAAGTGTAAATATCACCTAATGAACTGTTGAATAAGTTGAAATGAGCACTTGAATAAGACTCAAAACTCTTTAAAATTGCAGCTCCTATAATATCAAGAGAAACAATCTGCGCAAGCTCCGGATCAACTCCAGGTCCGAGTCTCAAGAACGCTTCTTTTGAATAGCTGTTTGCTTCCTGATGGATAATCGGTGCGCCGTATTGAATCTTACTTGCAAGAACTTCTGCACTGATAACATTGGTCTTGGAAACTATACATAAATACTGGGACGGAATGTTCTTCAGCGTTGGCTGGAGCGCGTTGATAACAGTTGCGTAGTTTTCAGCATCACCAAGAACCTCACCGATACTGATTCTATCTTCGTATGCGTCAACATAATTTGGACCGTTCATTAAAAGCACTCTGCAAGTGCAGTTATCAACGATTGCAAGAACCCATGACTTTCCTGGCTCAACATCAAGACGCTCTTTATAAATCAAAGAATTAAGCGTAGAATTGACTGATGTGTCAATTGCATAAAGCTTGTAACCTAATTCCTTAATCATAATTGCAATCTCAATTATCATTGATTTTTGAGCAGCTGTATAAGCAACTTTCTTGAACTGAATAGATGCGTTAGGAAGCATTGTTGCACTGATACAAGGGTCAGTGTTCTTGAATATGTAATGCTCAAGAAGCTCTTCTTCGATTGCGTTTGAAATCTGGTTTTCATCCAAAGACGCAGGATAATCCTTTACCTTGAAGGTAACTGAAGGGATATTTAAAACGATTTCAGCACCTTTCGGAATCTGGAGCTCAACAAATAAATCTTGTAAAGCCTCTTTAAATATATCCAAATCAGCAATTTCACGACGGTTGATGTCGTATTCCAGCGGTCTAAGCCCGTATTTAAGCACTGTCTTGCTGGCAAAATCTATTTGGGCAACTTCAAGCCCTACTTCCGGTGTCACAGAGACACCAACAATAACACTCTTCTTAAATAATTCCATGTCTGTTTCTTCCTATTTTTTTTTATTGTACAATAAAATTTAAATTTTGTACACAGGTTAAATAGATGAGAAAGATTATTCAGAAAATTAATAGCTTAAAACAGGAAAAAAACGCGATAATACTGGCACACAGCTACCAGAATATCGAAATTGACGAAGTTGCGGATTTTGTCGGAGATTCGTTGTATCTCTCACAAAAAGCAAAGTCTACAAATGCCGACATCATTGTGTTTGCCGGGGTTTACTTCATGGCCCAGACAGCCAAAATTATATCCCCTGAAAAAAAAGTTCTGCTGCCTAGTCTAAATGCAGGATGTTTGATGGCCGACATGATTAACCATGACCAAATGGTTGATTTCAAGAAAAAAAATCCGGACGCGCCGGTTGTCTGCTATATCAATTCAACAGCCGAAGTTAAAGCAGAATGCGATATCTGCTGCACAAGCTCAAACGCTTTTGATATCGTGAAAAGTCTTAATGCGCAAAAAGTCCTTTTCCTTCCGGATGCAAACCTGGGAAAATGGGTAGAACGCGAACTGGACGGAGTCGAAGTCATAACCTATGACGGAAATTGTCCTGTGCATAATAATATAACTATTGAAGATATTAAAGAAGCAAGACAAAAATACCCGAATGCCAAAATCCTTATCCACCCTGAATGCAAACCGGAAGTGAGCGAACTCGGTGACTATGTCGGAAGCACCAGCGGTATTATTAATTATGTTAAGAATTGTAATGACAAGCAGTACGTGATTGTTACAGAAAAAGGCGTCGTGGATAGATTAAAACGTGACTATCCGGATAGAGAATTTATTCTTATTAAGCCGGGCATGCTCTGCGAGAGCATGAAACTGACAACGCTTGATGAGATTCTGTACTCACTCGAGCATGAAGTTAACGAAATTACTCTTGATGAAGATGTGCGCTTAAAAAGCGCAGGCTGCATTGAGAGAATGTTGAAGGTGTCTAAATAATGGAAAACACAATTATTTACGGGAAAAACGCGGTTATTGAGGCTCTTGAAGCTAACACAAGAGAGTTTAACAAGATTCTGATTGCGAACAACTCGCGCGCTGATGTTAAGATTGAGAAAATCAAGGAGCTGGCCTCAAAGCATGGGATTGTTTTTCAGTTTGTTGCAAAGGAAAAACTCAACCAGCTTGAGCCGGAAGGGCGTCATCAGGGCGTTATTGCGCAGGTTTCTCCTGTAAAATACGTTGATTTGGATGATTTTATAGAAGAGCATGAAGGCTCTGATACTTCGGTTGTAATCCTTGACGGGGTTGAGGATTCGCACAATGTGGGCGCGATTATACGCTCATGCGTCTGCGCGGGTGTTAAGGGGATTATTTTGCCTTCTAGGCGCGGCGTGCTTATAAATTCGACGGTTGAGAAGACGAGCGCGGGCGCTACAAATCACATATCAATAATAAAAGTAAATAGTATTGTTGGTGCAGTTCAGAAACTCAAAGAACACAACTACTGGGTAATTGCTTCGGATCATCATGCAAATGATAATTATTATGATATTGATTACACCAATATGAGTTTTGCACTAATCATGGGGGCAGAGCATGCAGGTATATCACGTTCGTTGATGAAACTTGCGGACTTTAAGGTTAAGATTCCAATGTTAACAAATTTTAATTCTTTAAATGTTTCCAATGCAGCTGCTATAATATTGTTTGAAGGGGTAAAACAAAGATGTGCTAAAAACGCTTCAAACCGCTCCCGTAAATAAAAAGAGGTAGAATATGGCTAAAAAGAATAATTCAATAAACGTGATTGACGATATTTCCGATGAGGGAGTTGATTTTAACAGTATTGAGCCGATTGAAGAGGATGACGACGACGCGATTGCTATTGAGGAGCCTAAAACCCAGGAGAGCTTAAATTCTGTCAACTCTGACGACTCTGTAAGAATATACCTCCAGCAAATCGGGAAGATTCCTTTGCTTTCAGCAGAGGAAGAACTCGAAGTTGCAAAGAAAATCTATGAGACCCAGAGTGAAATCGCGCGCAAGGTGCTTATTAACGCTAACTTGAGACTTGTTGTAAGCATTGCAAAAAAATACATCGGACGCGGACTTTCTTTCCTTGACCTGATTCAGGAAGGGAACATGGGGCTTATCAAGGCAACCGAAAAATTTGATTACACAAAGGGGTATAAGTTCTCGACTTATGCAACATGGTGGATTCAGCAGTCAATTACAAGGGCGATTGCTGATAAGGCGCGTATTATCAGACTTCCGATTCACCTTATTGAATCAATTAACAAGATTAAAAGAGCGACCCTTGATTTGACGACCGAACTGGGCAGAATCCCTGTTAAGCAGGAGATTGCAGACAAGATGGGAATTTCTGTTTCCAAACTTACATCGATTATCAAATCAACCCAGTCTACTATTAGTATTGATACTCCGACCGGCCAAAAGGATGATTCAAACAAGATTATTGACTACATTATTGATGAATCAACCGCTGCACCGGATTCGCTGGTGTCACAGGAGAGCATGCTTGACGATATCAAGGGCATGCTTGAACAGCTTAGCCAGAAAGAGCGCGATGTGCTAATTTTGCGCTTCGGGTTGAATAATGATGGCAATAAGAAAACGCTTGATGAAATCGGCTCAATCTACGGTGTTTCAAGAGAAAGAATCCGCCAGATTGAAAACCGTGCAATTTCTAAGCTCAAAAAGCTTTGTAAGAACAAAAATATGACTTCCGGATTGAAAAATTATTTCGGGTCTTAGTATAGAAAGATAGAAAAATGGCTGATATAGATAGAATTAACGAACTGGTTGGTGACAAAGAATTTGAAGACGCAAGACCATTAATAGAAGAATTACTCAAACAAGAACCCGACAACCTTGAACTTATCAAGTTGTCCGGACTTGTTGCGCTTAACCTTGACGACTGGACAAGGGCGCGTGCTGATTTTGAAACAGTGGTTAAGTTTAATCCTGATGACGCGGTGTCATGGTTCTCGCTCGCAGGTGTTTATGACAGCCTAGGTGATTTTATTTCAGCAAAGAATGCTTATTTTACGGTTATTAAGCTTAGAAAAGGGTATATTGACGCGTATAAAAGCCTTTGCGTTGTGCTTATGAAACTGGATGAGCCGGAAGAGGCAATAAAACAGGCGAGTATTGCAAGCTCTTTCGCTCCAGATGACTTTATCTTCGACTTTATTGCAGGCACAGCTTACATGAAACTCAAAGCTTTTGACAAAGCAATCGAGCCTTTGGAGCGCGCGCTTGAAAAAGACCCTGGTAATCTCGGGACTTATAACAGTCTGGGTACTTGCTACATGGCAACCGGAAGGAGCGATGAGGCAATCAGGTGCTATGAGAAAGCAGTTGAGATTACGCCTAAGAATCCGATGGCTTATTTTAATCTTGGCTCGGCTTATCAAATCAAGCAAAAGCATGAAGAGGCATGCCGTTATCTCAAAAAAGCTGTTGAACTTGATGAAGAGGACGAGGGGTTCAAATCAACACTTGCAATGTCACTTGTAAAGCTTGAAAAATATGAAGAAGCAGCAGAAGTTTATAAAAAGCTTTTAATCATGGCTCCTCAAAAAGAGAACTACAAGTACAATCTTGTGACCTGCTATGAGGCAATGAACGACTTGCAGACAGCTATAAAAATGCTTGAGGACATGGTTTATATGAACCAAAAATTTGTACTTCCTGCGCAAAAGCTTGCAAGCCTTTACATCAAGACCAACCAGCTTACAAAGGCTAAAGAGATTTATGACAACATACTTTTGAAGAATAATGTAACTCCTGAAGTCTTACACCAGTACGCAATTCTGTCTTCAAGCCTGTGCGATACGGAAACAGCAGAGCGCATGCTCAAAAAAGTTATCCAGATGAACCCTGATATTGCGAAGGCTCACAAGGATTTGGGGATAATATTTCTTAATAAGAGGCTGTTTGATTATGCAAAAGACGAGTTTCAAACAGCGATGCGCTTGCAGCCGAATGATTTTGAGATAATTTTTGAGTACGCAAATTTCCTGTATTCAACCTCCCAAAA
>CANAXK010000074.1 GCA_947365485.1 uncultured bacterium | reverse complement strand
TTTCCACGATACTTTCAAGCTCAAGACGAGCCTCTGTACCTATCTTTTTAAGCAGACTGCCGCCTTTCCCGATAAGGATTCCTTTCTGGCTTTTCTGCTCACAGAATATTGTTGCGTATATTCTGTCTATTTCGTCTTTTTCTTCATACTTCTCGACTTTTATTGCCACAGAATGCGGAATCTCATCCTGTGTGTTAAGCAAAACTTTTTCTCTGATAATCTCCTCTGCAACAGATCTCATGCTCTCTTCCGTCACGACATCGTCTGGATAAAGTTTTTCACCCTCCGGAAGTTTCTTCAAAATATTAGACAAAAGAGTGTCTTTGTTACGTCCGGTCTTAGCAGAAATCCTTACAAGCGGAACATTTTCGTTAAACAGAGTCTTGTATGACATCATATTTTCTTCGATTTTCTGCATGTTTTTAATCTTGTCCAGTTTGTTCATGACAAGAATCACAGGAATCTCTGTTTTTGAAAGAATATTTTCGACAATCCACTTATCGCCCTTGCCCGCAGGCTCTGAGCCGTCAACAAGAAACAAAATTAAGTCCGCATCCGGAACAGCAACCTTTGCCTCGTCGAGCAGAAATTCTCCGAGTTTGTTAAGGGGGCGATGGATTCCGGGGGTATCTACAAATATTATCTGCCCGTTATCGTCTGTCAAAATCCCTTTTATGCGTTTTCTTGTTGTTTGCGCCTTGTCTGTTGTTATTACTATCTTCTGTCCCAAAATCTGATTCAAAAGAGTCGACTTTCCAACATTAGGACGCCCTAATATTGTTACGAATCCACACTTCATGTATTTTATTATAGCAAAAAATATAGGCATGGTGGCTAGTACAGTGTAAAGATTTGTAACTAAAAGTCAATAATCAGAGGCAAGAATTTTTTATATAAATAAGGGATATTAAATAAGGGGAAAGTAATGACGAATTTTACCGGAATAAATAACTGGGGCGGGACACCTTATCAGATGCCGATGTTACCTTTGCCGCAATTTGACTGGAACACAGGCTTTAACTGCGGGCTTTTCAATTTTACAACGCCGGCTTCACCTGCTGGCAAATCAAGCGCTGACGAGTCTTACGAAGACTACAAAAAAAGGATTCAGGCTGAGCTTGAAGCTGACAGGACAAAGTTAAAAACCAGCTTTGAAGAAAGGGCGCTAAGTGAAAAGAAAGTAGAAGAGATTAAGCCGCTTCAGGAAGAAGTTGACAAGATAGACAAGCAGGTAAATGATATAAAATCAGGCACTCAAAAAGACGGCTCTGTGGTAGTAAGGCCAAAGAGCAAGGAATTGGGATTCTGGAGTAAAGCTGGCAGGTGGCTTGGAAACGCAGGTGCTGCGCTTAAAAACATGGGAAAAGCTATTGCTGGTTTTGAAGAAGACGGAAGCTGGAACTGGAAGAAATGCGCAAGAAATGTTGCCATTACAGTGGCAGCCGTAGGTGCTTGTTTTATTCCTTTTGTAGGCCCAGCTATCGGGTTTGGACTTGCTGCAGCCGGTGTTGCAGGTGCGGGAGTTGGGATTGCAAAAGGCGTAAGCAGGCTTAGCAAAGCAAGAAGTGAAGCAGAAATTGACAAGGCACAGCAGGATATTTGTGCAAACGCGTTTATCGGAATAACTGCTGCGTTTGGGTTGCGCGGAGTTAAGGGATTAAAGGCTTCAATGCAAGCAGACAAAACGCTTGTTGCTTCAAAAGGTTTCAGGGGTGCTTACAACTCAAAAGTTAGCAGTGCGTGGAAGAATGTCACAAGTTGGGAGAACAAGTATAACAAGTCAACCCAGCTAGAGGCTTCTGCAAAGCAAAATATTGTTGAGCTTGACAATCGAATTAATACAATGAACAGAACACCTGGTTCAAGCAAGATTATAAGAAAAATACTTTTAAAACGCAGAAATGTTCAAGCCCAAAAGCTCTCTGAATTGAGAAGGCTGAAAAACACGAAGACAAAATCCGAGCTTGACGCGCTTGCAGAGACTTGCACCAAAGATGTTAGAAAGCTAATCAAATACAGAGAAAACATGATGCGCACAAAAGCCAAAACTCCGGACAAATACGCCTCAGAGCTTGCTGAATACATTCCATCACCTAACGCAAAGAAGTGCTGGTACAAGCCTTCGACCTGGAGAAAGAACGAGTATCAGCTTGCTATTGGCGGGAAAAATCCATCTCACTACAAGGAGCTTCTCGGTCTCACTCTGACTTCACAGGCTTCCACCGTTCCAAAAGTCGTGGGTGGAATTGAAAGAGGCTATTCCGGCCCGATGTTAATGTCAGCAGAATACACATCAAGTGAGGCAAAAGAAGTTCTTGCAAAGCTTGAAGCTCAGAAAGCTGATTTAGAGTCAAAAATAGCAGGGATAAATAATCTCGATTTAGCAACATACAAGAATGCTCTGGCAAATAAGGCAACATAGTTCCCCTCATCCGGGCTCCGCCCACCTTCTCCCACACAGGGGCGAAGGATTGAATGCGTTAAACATTTGTATGTACTGTCATTTCACAGTTCTTGCAATCAAACCCGAGCGGATAGACTTGCCCGTGTTCGTCTCTTAGTACAAGTTTTTCAGGAGATTTGCACATGTTAAGCGCGTACTTGATACAGTGTTTTGTACGCATAAGTTCAATCCTGCACTCCGGAAGCTTTGTCTCAAGGCTCATTTCCCCAACGCTGGCTCCGCATTTTTCGTAAAACTCTTTTGCAGCCCTGTTGTGGATATTTGCCCTGTAGTCGAGGTCTTTTTTGTAATAATCAGTGTATTTCATTGGCTTTTGCGGCTCTCGTTTGTAAGCTTGAAGCCGTTCTGACATGAGTTGTTCAAAGAGTTCGCGTCGGAGCTGGTTTATGGCGCTTACAGGCATGAACGGGATATCGGAGGCGATTTTTATATCTTCGATATAAAAATCGCTTTCCCCTGTTTTTGAAAACTGTTTAACAAATGTCGCGTTCATTTTTTCAGGGTTTTTAGCCGGCTCGTTTGAAGTCAAAGAAGCCGTTATTGAGACATTATCCTCGTCCAGAAGAGTTATGCTGCTAGAATCCGCAAAAATAGTCACTCCGACCTGGCGTTTCACAGGAAGCGAGAGCTGTTTTTCAAACACAGAATCAAAGTTCCTGAAAATCTCCATGCCGGATTTGAGTTCTACCGGCTTGTTAGGATAAATCCTGTTTCCTTCGATTTTGT
Source organism: uncultured bacterium (assembly GCA_947365485.1). GTDB lineage: Bacteria > Cyanobacteriota > Vampirovibrionia > Gastranaerophilales > Gastranaerophilaceae > CAG-196. Next base: position 4,844 of record CANAXK010000074.1, on the reverse strand, counting down.
TAACCAGAAATCCTTTATCTTCGAAGCAAAGTCCGTCTTGAGCGTTAATAATTTTATCGGTTTTCAAAACAAAATAATCACGTCCGATTTCGCTCACAGTACCGAGATACTCGCCTCTTGATTTTGGTGAGATAAAATTAAAGCAGTCTTTGCGCTCTTTCAGAAAATAATCGGTAAACCCGCGGTTGAAGCTCTTTTCAGGGTTGGGCTCAAATGGGTAAACAGATTTTCCGGAAGAGATTTTTTCAGAAAACTTATCCAGTTCATGCCGGTAGTATGCTGTAATGTTCTTCACATAGCCGGTATCCTTAAGTCGTCCCTCTATTTTGAACGAAAACACGCCGTTATCGCTCATTTCTTTCAGGTGTTTAGACGCATTAAAGTCTTTGAGGCAAAGTGCGTGGATATCTTTTGCAATGATTTTCCCGTCAGCAGTCTCAACGGAATACTTTTTACGGCAAGGTTGTGCGCATTCGCCCCTGTTTGCAGAGCGTCCGCCGATATACTGGCTCAGGTAGCATTGTCCGCTGTAAGAGACGCAGAGAGCTCCGTGCACAAAGGCTTCCAGTTCTAAATCAGGGTTAGCGTCGTGGATTTGTTTTATCTTATCGAGTGAGAGTTCGCGCGCAAGCACAACTCTTGAGACTCCGATTTTGTTAAAGAAAGAGACTTTTTCAAGTTCTCTGTTATCGCACTGGGTGCTCATGTGGATTTGGATCTTCAGGCTCTCGTCAATCAACCGTTTCAGAAGTCCCATATCCTGAACAATTACCGCATCAACCCCAATTTCATCAAGTTTTTTTACAAGCTCCACAGCATCATTAAGTTCGGAGTCGGTCAAAATCGTATTGACAGTCACAAAAACCTTTGCCCGGAATTTGTGCGCGTAATCAACAACCGCTTTTATATCCTCAAGAGAGTTGGGCGCATTTCTCCTCGCACCAAAAGCTGACGCTCCGATATAAACCGCGTCCGCTCCGCAGTCAATCGCCGCAAGTGCGGTCTCTTTATCTTTTGCCGGTGCAAGAAGTTCTGTTCTGTTCACATCAGTTTCCCATACGGTTTCCGAAAATCGATTTAAAGAAAGACATCAGGCCTCCGCCGTTTTCAGCCTTGTCTTTGATTTTTTCGTAGTTATCGAGTACAAACTGGTTGCGCGGATTAGCTGCTTTGAGTTTTTCTGCGTACTCAAGAGCACCGTTATAATCTCCGATGGATTCTCTAAATTCTGCCAGTTTTTGGAGCGCAGTAGAGTTTTTCGGGTCAACATCCACAAGTCTTTCATAAAACTCGCAAGCCTTTGTCTTATCCCCTTCTGCCTCCAGAAGCACTGCAATTGTCTCAATAAGGTCAGCGTCTTCATCATTAAACCTGTACGCTGTCATGAACTCATTGAGTGCAACATCTCTGTTTCCGCGCACAATATTGTATTTGCCCCAGTTTCCGTGTTCGTTATAAGAGTCGCCCTTCTTTTCGTAAATCAAAGCGCGCATCTGATAAATAAGCGGAGAATTAGGGTCGAGTTTTGCGTACTCGTCAATCTCGTTAAACGCTTCTTCAAACATATCTTTCTGGAAGTAGTATTGTGCAAGCAGTGAGCGGTAGATTTTCTTATTAGAATCATCGGTCTTAACCTTCTTAAGAATCTCAAACCCTTCATCGTTTCTATCCATATCAAACAAGGCTCTTACTTTTGTCAAATCGTCTTTTGTAAGCTCAAGTGCCTTTTCCGGCTGAGAGTTTCTTATATAATACCCTGCAAGAATTTCTTCAAAGTCCTTGAATCCTCTGTCTTTACGTCCGCGCTCAAGAGTTTCGATTGCAGAAACAAGCCCCTCTGTTTTTTCGTAGAGTTCAGCAAGTTTAAGGAAGACAACCGGATTCTTTTCATCGTAGTCAGAAATCTTGAGGTACTCATCGATAGCCTCTGCTAATTTACCTTGCCCTTCGCACAGTCCGGCGTACAAGAACCTTGCCGGAAGAGCTTCCTGCTGGTCTTTAGCGTGGTCAATCGCTTTTTTGTAGTCGTTTTTAGCGTGAATCATTTGCTGCTGCAAGGCATGAAGGTTGCCTCTTAGCAGGTAGTATTTGAATTTGTCTTCATGCACAAAGATATCAATAAGTTGTTCATGCGCGAGAATATTAGGCGGATCGACTTCCAGAATCCTTGCGTAATAGCTTTTTGCATCTTCTTTTTTATCAAGAATCATCGCAATATGGGCAAGTTTAGTCAACAGTTCAACATCCCCTTCTTTCCCAGGAATCATTTTTTTGTACTCGGCATAAGCCTCTTCGTATTTTTCGTTTTGTTCAAGTTGTTCTGCTGTATTCATTACTTTCTCCTGGTCCTAATTATATCTATTTTGTGCAGTAGCAATTCCTTCTTTGAAGTAGCAGGCAATGCCTTCTTTTGCTTTGGTGAGCGCGCCTTTCAGAGTTTCCAGTTCTTCTTTTGAGAAGTTCTGGAGCACAAAGACTTCGGACGGCATATTCGGCTGCGGGCCGATACCAATCTTGAGTCTTGCAACATCTTTTGTGCCAAGGTGCTGGATAACTGATTTTATACCGTTGTGGCCGCCGTCAGAGCCGTTAGCGCGGAATCTGATTTTGCCAATCTCCAAAGACAGGTCATCGTACACTATTAAAACATCCTCTATCGGAATTTTATAATAATCCATAACAGCGCGCACCGCCTCGCCCGATAGGTTCATAAAAGTTGTCGGCTTGATTAATAAATAGTCGTCTACCCCGTTACGAAGATTTGTCATGATGCATTTTAGTCTGGAGTTTTCACGAAAAGTCAGGTCAGAATTGAGCGCAATACTATCCACAAGCATAAATCCTGCGTTATGTCTTGTAAATGTGTATTTATTCCCGATGTTTCCCAAGCCGACTATTAGTTTCATCTACTTGAACCGCCTCATATTTTTCATCATCTGGTGCGCTGTAAGTTTTGCCCCCGCAGCGCCCATCTTGCCCATCATTGAGCCCATGTTTTTCTTTACGTCAGAAAAACCTTTCATCATTGCACGCATCTGCTCAAACTGACTTATGTACTGATTCACGTCGTGAATCGGAATCCCAGAGCCCGCTGCAATACGCTTCTTGCGTGAAGAGTTCATCAATTCAGGGTGTTCACGCTCCTCTGGGGTCATACTCTGAATAAACACCTCAATACGCTTAAACTGCTTTTCGCCCTCATGCGAAATCTTCTGTCTGTCATCTTTTGACATCTTCAAGCCTGGAATCATGCCGAGAAGCTGATCCATTGAGCCAAACATCTTCATCTGAGACTGCATTTTCAAGAAATCATTGAAAGAAAATTCGGCTTTTGCCATCTTCTTTTCCATCTCTTTTGCAGTCTTCTCGTCAAAAACTTCCTGCGCACGCTCTACAAGCGAAACAATATCACCCATCCCGAGAATCCTTGTCGCCATCCTCTCCGGATAAAAGTCCTCTAACGCGTTGAGCTTTTCGCCCGTACCAGTCAACTTAATAGGCTTTTGCGTGCAGTAAACAACGCTCAAAGCAGCCCCGCCCCTTGAGTCGCCGTCAAGTTTTGTAAGCACAAGCCCTGTAATGCTAAGCTGCGCATCAAAATTTTCTGCAACATTTACAGCTTCCTGACCTGTCATTGAGTCGATTACAAGAAGCTTTTCAGCCGGATGATAGACTCTGTCAATCAAAAGCAGCTCTGCCATCATCTCTGTATCAATCTGCAAACGCCCTGCTGTATCCAGAATAAGCGTATTAAACCCTTTTTCTTTTGCGTAGTTAACAGCATTTCCAATAATCGCCTGAACATCTTTTGAGTCTTCTGAATAAACTTCGACCTCAATCTGCTCTCCGAGTGCTTTCAGTTGGGTAATTGCAGCTGGTCTGTACACATCGCATGCAACCAGAAGCGGGTTTCTGCCCTCTTTTTTGAGTTTTACTGCGAGTTTTGCAGAAGAAGTTGTTTTGCCGCTGCCTTGAAGCCCGAGCATCATTATCAGGTTAGGATGGCCGGAGAAATCAAGCGGTTTAACCTCTTTACCCAGAAGTTCAATGAGTTCGTCATGAACGATTTTTACAAGCTGCTGGGAAGGATTTACGCCTTGAAGCACATTTTCGCCTTCGGCTCTGTCTTTAATATTAGAAATAAAGGCTTTCACAACTCTAAGGTTAACATCGGCTTCAAGAAGCGCACGGCGGATTTCACGCAGAGCTTCCTGCATATTATCCTGCGTAAGTTCTTTTTGGCCGGCAGTTTTTGCTATAATATCCTGTAATTTATCTGATAACGAATCAAACATTCAAGTATTCCCCTGTAACAACAATACATAAGAGAAGAATACCACAAACATAGTTTTATGACATTATGCTGAAATTACGTTCTATATTGTCGTTTCTCACTGTCTCAACGCCCTTCATCATATTGTTGATAGCAGATTGTTCTGTTTTTAAATTCTGCATTCTTTCATCAATACGACTTTCTTTCTCGCTGATAATCGCTTTTTCGTATTCATATTTTACAAGCGCTTCATTTTGAGTGTCGGTATCGTTTACAGCAATGATTTTATCAAAAGTCGAAGCAACACCTGAATCATAGGTATAAAATTCTTTACCATTCTTGTCAGTCTCTGTTTCAATTGTTGTTATGAAGTACTGATTGCTTTGGAGCATCTGGTTAAGATAATTTCCATCTTCAACATCAGGGTTGCAGGTCCACCCATTGTCAGCAATTGCCGAGAATATCTGGTCATAGAAAGCGATTTCGCTCTCGTTTGCAGACGTAAACACCTGATTATCAGAATCAACAGCAGTCTTATATTCTGCTTTTGCAGCTTCTAATTCAGCTTTCT
>CANAXK010000073.1 GCA_947365485.1 uncultured bacterium | reverse complement strand
CACAAAACAAGCCCAAAAGCGCCAAGCCTGTAGGCCAAATACCATAAGGGCAAGAGGGTCTACGTGCGTAGCACATGTAACAGAATAGGTATTGAGTTACATTCAAGGTAACATAAATTAGCACGAGGTATGGTATGAGTTTGAAAAAGGTTCTATGCGTATGTACTTTGTTGAGCGTGTTTGCGGTAAACCCGGTAGTGGCAGATGAGGCTTATACAGTCACTAAAGTTGAAGCCGCAGGAAATAATACTTATGCAAACTATAAACTGGAAGAAGTGGAGTATCAAGGCACTGTGATAAAAGATGCGGTGCCGGAATTTTATCATGTTGACTTGAAAACCCACTATGGTGACACAAACGGCGAAAATGTTAAAACCTTCAGGCTTAATGATACAGAAATCCAGTTCCGGTATAGCGGAGCAGGCCTGAATCGGCTGGATAATTCAGAAGACCTGGCTGGAAACAATGTTGAGGGAAATTTTGTTGACCTGCATTATGATAATACACCTCTCGCAGCAGGAGTAGCGATTTCTAATAGCGGAAAACTAGGTGATGTTATTGCAAATTTTGTGGGCAATAGCCTTGATATGAATAGTATAGATGTTTTTGGCGGAGTGCTGTACAATACTGGAAGCATAAATAATATTATCGGAAACTTTATTGGAAACAGCGCCTACTCTCAACTAGGCTATATTAAAGGCGGTACAATTAACAACAGCGGTACAATTGGTAATATTGTTGCAAATTTTATTGGGAATTGTTCTAAAACAGACAATGCCATGGCTTATGGAAGTGCTATACGCAATGTCAATTCTAATGCCTATATTGAAAATATCGAAGGAAACTTTATCGGAAATTCCACCGAAGGTAAGGCCGGCGCTTTTGGTGGCGCAATACACAATGATGGTGGTGCAAGAATCGGTAATATCAATGCAAACTTTATAGCAAATAAAGCAATCTCTGATGAATCACGTGCTGGAGCTATTGCGAGCTACGGCGGTGAGATTGGCGGCATAAAGGGTGATTTTATCGCCAATAGTTCAGTGTCAGCTTCTCAAAATGCTTTGGGCGGTGCAATACATGTATCGGGCACAAAAATCGGTGATATCGAAGGCAACTTCATCAATAACTACACATCTGCAGAAAAGGGTGCCTATGGCGGAGCAATTAACGCACTTGCTAAGGAAATCGGAAATATAACCGCCAATTTTGCTAATAATTATGCAGAAGGCAAAACCGATACTGCAATTGGCGGGGCTCTGCATATTGCCTGCAATACAAAAAATATCACCGGACTTTTTTATAACAACAAAGCACAGGCTTACACCCTTGCAGCAGGCGGGGCAATCCATAATGAAGGTACAATCGGGGATATAAACGCGGCTTTTATTGAGAACAAGGCAAATTCTCAGGCTTCCAAAAATCAGGCCTACGGCGGTGCGATTTATAATACCGGTACAATGGGGAAAATTACCGGAGATTTTGTGCGAAACTCTATTTTGGCTAGCACCTACAATGCCGGGATGGCAAAGGGCGGCGCTATTTTTAATAACACTGGAAGTACAATCGGTGATATTGTAGGAAACTTTGTCAACAATACTTCTACAGCCTATTTTGGAAGAAGCGCTGCTATTGAAAACTTTGGCAAAATCGGTGATATAACAGGCTCTTTTATTGGGAACACTGTTAATTCTGTATATGATGCTTACGGCGCAGCTATTCAGGGGAGTGGCGAGTTTGGAAATATTACAGGTAATTTTATTGATAACTCTGTTAAGTCAGATATCTATTCAGCCGGTGGTGCAATCCAGATTAGCGGCAATATTAAAGAACTTAGCGGAAACTTTATTAACAATTCGGCTGTTGCAACTGCTGATAACGCTCAGTTTGCAGGTGCAGGCGCAATAAGAAACAACGGAACAATTGAAGCGATTGTGAATTCAAGCTTCATAAAAAACTATGCTAAGACTGCGAACGGCACGGTAAAAGGCGGTGCTATTTATACTAGCAAAGACCTGAACTTAATCGCCAGAGATAGTCACACATCATACATAAGCGGTAATTATGTTGAAAACAAAGACGGAAAAAGATCAGAAGCAATCTTTGTTGACAAATCCGCAAAGCTTGGCATTCAGGCTCAAACCGGTGCAAGCTTTGTCATTGATGACATAATTAACGGTGACAAGGGCTACTCAGTTGCGTTTAACGGGGATGAGTCTGGCAAAATTTTTCTTAATAACAAAGTAGTCAACGCTGATATTTCGCTTGATAACACAAATCTGTTTCTCTCAAATGACAGCCTGTTGAATGATACTAACTCTCTTGCTCTCAATTCCGGCATGTTGTCAATGGTTAATAATCAGATTGGAGCAATTAGCGTTCCGGAATTTAGCCTTGGAGGAGTTACGTCTATTGCGATAGACGCAGATCTTGCAGGAAATTCTATTGATAGAATTGTATCATCAAAATACAATGTTGTAGACAATTCAATGCTGAATGTTTGCAAGATAAATCTGATTTCTGATTCTAAGAATCAAGCAACACAGATTCTGTTTGCAGACCGTGAACTTGCAGGAAATGTTGCCTATACGGGAGAGAACCCGATTGCTTATTCTCCAATCTACAAGTATGATGTGAGCTACGCAACAAATCCTGAAGATGGACTTGGGTATTTTAATTTTATCAGAGGCGGTTCTACTGCAAACCCTTCTGAAAACTTCAATCCGTCAGTGCTGGCTACTCCTGTAACATCACTTGCAAGCGGGTATACAACCCAGATGCAAACTTTTAACTATGCATTCCAGCACTCTGATAACTTTATGGCAATACCTTATCTTGAACGTCTTGCAATCAAAGAGTCTGGAAGATATGCGCTTTCTCCGACTTCTGACGCAACTGATGTCGGAACATTTTCTCCGCTTATATCCAGAATTGAGTCCGCAGGAGTCTGGTTCAAGCCTTACGTAAGTTTCGAAAACATTCCCCTTAAGAACGGCCCAAAAGTTTCAAACATAAGCTATGGCTCGCTCATCGGGTATGATACGCAGCTTAGCAGCGCAAAATTCGGGTTCGACAAAGTTTTTACCGGATATGTAGGGTATAACGGGGCGAGCCAGAGTTATACCGGTGTAAGCACTGCCCAAAACGGCGGGCTAATCGGCGGTACAGCAACTTTGTACAAAGGAAATTTTTTCAGTGCGACTACTCTTAGCGCAGGAGCTAGCACAGGTAATTCTCAAACAATGTACGGTACTGACAATTACGCAATGCTTATAGCCGGACTCGGGAACAAAACCGGATACAACTTTGAGTTCAAAGAGGGTCGGTTTATAATTCAGCCAAGCTTTCTAATCAACTATACGTTTGTAAACACTTTTGACTATACAAACGCAGCCGGGGTAAGAATTAAGAGTTCTCCTCTGAACGCAATCCAATTATCTCCGGGGGTTAAGTTTATTGCAAATACAGAAAACGGCTGGCAGCCTTATCTTGGGGTTAACATGGTCTGGAACATTTTAGACACTGCAAAGGTTACCGCAAATGAGGTGCGGCTTCCGGAGATGAGCATAAAGCCTTACGTGCAATATGGCGTTGGCCTGCAGAAGCGCATAAAGGAACGTTTTATGGCATACGGCCAGGCAATGATTATGAATGGCGGGCGAAACGGGGTATCTTTGTCTTTCGGGTTAAGATACGCAATCGGGAAAGGCGATTAGCCTTTCCCGACTTATCTATATTAAAGATCGCACGGAACCTTGTTTTTCTTTAGCAATCCCATCACAGGCTCAAGGAATTTTTCCTCATCCTCGCACTGGTTTTTGAGTGAGTAGTAAGCGATTTCCACAAGCTCTTTGCATATAGAAGAAATCGTTGTTTTTCTTATTTTTGCATTGATTGCAGAGCGCGCAACATTGTACCTTAGTTCGTTAATCTCGTTGAACGAATACTTGCATAGCATTGCTTCAACCTCCTCAAGAGCAGAAGGTGTGTACATGATTCCCTTATAAAGTGCCGGTATTGAGTATTCAAGCCCGTCTCCGACGCAGTCGTGGTTCCTGATTTCAATAAAGTTTCTCAATCGGACTTCAGGGAAATAAAGATTAGAATGAAGCTGCCAGTCTTCGATTGTTGCGTTGAATCCTTCATGGCCTTTTTCCATAAACTGTTTGAAAGTCAGTCTGCCGTTGAGGCTAACAGTGTGGCCTTCTCTGTTGATAAAAATCATAGGTGTTTCAAGAAGTGTGTTAACGTAGTCTTTGAAACCCATTCCGTCGTTAAACTTTGTTGCAAACCCGCAGCGTTCGTTATCGGTGTTTAGCCATGCAAGTGCTCTAAAGGATTTGTAGCCTGTATCAACCCCGCCTCTGATTTTGGAATTAGCGTACATTGCTGTTGTAAACGGCATCATGAGGTTTGCGACACGGAATTTTCTCATCGCGTCTTCTTCTGATTTGTAGTCTATCCCAACCTGAATCCCCGCTGTTTCTCTCATCATTACGTCAGAGAGGATTCCCCAGAGGTAGTTTGCCATCAGGGCATATCTTCTCTTGGGCAGAAGTTTTATGTTTTTGTAAGTCGTGGTTGGTGAAACGCCTTTGTTAATAAGTTTTATCCCGAACTCATCCAGAAGCGGAAGCATCACGCTGTCGATTTCCTCGACTCTTTTTTTTAGGTCTCTGATAAATTCCTGTGGCTCAAGGCTTAGTTCAATCTGGCAGCCCGGTTCAAGGGTTATTGTGTCATGTAGTTTTTTGAGTCCGATAATATTTACATCGTCCAGAATATAATCCCAGTTGTCAGATTTTGCGATTTCTCTCAAGGCTTCGCATATCCCGTATTCTCCGCCGTATGGTGCAACCTGATTTGTCACTTTAAGAAGTGGAATCCTTTCATACTCGAGCCCGATTTTTCTGGTTGTTTTGCAGCCGAGTATAAATTCTTCAAGCAGCTGGTTGTACTCTAAACGTTCTTCAGGTTTTGTTTCACAATAACTCACGATATTCTCCTCTTACAATTATATATTAAACAAGTGATAGTAATATAATTTTAGAAGAAGAATAAAGTTTTAACATTTCCCTGTTTGTACTATTATAAATACCATGGTGGATTATTTACAAAGAGCAAAGTTCTTTAGAACAAAAAAAAGGCTGGGACAAAATTTTCTGGTGAATCCGGAAGTTATTGGTGACATCATTGATTTTGCAGGAATTACAAAAGATGATGTTGTGCTTGAAATCGGCCCGGGGGTCGGGTTCGTCACAGAACAGCTGGTTAAGCTTGCAAAAAAAGTCATAGCAGTCGAGCTGGATGAAGAAGCAATAAAGGAGCTTCAAAAACTCGAGTGCGATAATCTGGAGCTTATACATAACGATATTTTGAAGACCGATATTTCGGGATTAACCGGTGAGAACGTAAAAGTTGTTGCAAACATACCTTATTACATCACGTCTCCGATTATAGCGCATCTTCTTGGCGAAATAGATGATTTGGAGAACCAAAACCGTGCCAAGATTAAAGACATAATACTTATGGTTCAGGAAGAAGTTGCGCGCAGAATCGTAGCAACTCCGGCAAGCCCGTCAAAGCAGTACGGACTTTTGACAATTCTCTCCCAATTCTGGGCAGATTGCGAGATTATAAGGCTGGTTGGCAGAAAGTCTTTCTACCCTGCGCCAAAGGTTAACTCCGCGCTTGTTTCTTTGAAGGTTAGAAAAGAGCCTTTGCTTAGGCTTAGTGATTATGCTCATTTTAGGCGCACAATCAAGGCTGCATTTTCACAGAGAAGAAAGACTCTGAAAAATTGTCTCACAGGTTCCGGGTTTGATAGGCAGAAGGTTGCTGATGCGATTGCAAAGCTCGGGTTTGATGAAAATATCCGTGGGGAAAAGCTTTCGATTGAGCAGTTTGGAGAGTTGTCTGAATTATTGAGGGGTAAATAGAAGGGGTAAACAGGGAGGTGAATTATGGACACTAGAGCTTTATTCAAAATCGGCTACGGCTTGTATGTTTTAACCGCTAACGACGGTTATAAAGACAACGGATGTATCATAAATACTGTGATGCAGGTAACATCTGACCCCTGCCAGATTGCAATCGCTGTTAATAAGCGAAATTACACATGCGGGATGGTGCAAAAGACCCGAAAATTTAATCTCTCTGTGCTTTCTGAATCGGCTAAGTTTGATGTTTTTGAACATTTCGGATACCATTCCGGAAGAGATTCTGACAAGTTTGCAGATTTCTATGAGACAAAAAGAACCCCGAACGGAGTTTTGTACATAACTCAAAACACCAATTCCTATATGTCAGCTTATGTTCAGCAGGAAATCGATTTGGGCACACATGTTCTCTTTATTGCTCAGCTTGTTGAAGCAGAAGTTTTGAATGACGTGCCAACAGTGACTTATGATTTTTATCAGAAGAATATCAAGCCGAAGCCGGAACAGACTAACAAAAAGGGCTGGCGCTGCAAGATTTGCGGATTTATTTATGAAAACGAGGTTTTGCCGCCAGATTATATTTGCCCAATCTGCAAACATGGCGCAGTTGATTTTGAGAGGATAGTTTAATGAAAAAGAAGAAGCTGGAAGAATTAAGAGAGACCTGTTTAGACTGCCAGAAATGTGAACTTGGCAAAACCCGTACGAATATTGTTTTTTCAGACGGGAATCCAAAAACAGCAAAAGTAATCCTTATTGGAGAAGCTCCTGGCGCTAATGAAGATGCGACAGGAACACCTTTTGTCGGAAGAGCCGGTAAACTTCTGAATGAATATCTGGAAAAGGCCGGAATCTCGCGCTCTGAAGACTTGTACGTTATAAATACTGTAAAATGCAGGCCTCCAGAAAACCGTGTTCCGACTGATGCTGAAAAAAAATCGTGCGAAGAATATCTTTTGAAGCAAATAGAGATAATAAATCCTTCTGTGATGATTTTTTGCGGAGCTACTGCTTTGAAATCGTTTTATCCAGAAAAACTCGCTATTTCTAAAATCAGAGGAGATGTTTTGGAGCTTGAAATTGGCGGAAAGAAGAGAAAATGTATCCCGATTTTTCACCCGTCATACCTTCTAAGACAGCATTCTCTTGAGGAGGGCAGCCCGAGAGATTTGATGTTAAAGGATTTGAAAAAGATTAAAGAATTAATTGAGGGTTGAAAAAGCTTCAAATATAGCTTATACTGTTTTTACGAACATTGAAAAGATGAAATATGCGGGGATGTACTGGTTTTGACGCTGCCCGGCGAGGGCAATGGGCAAGCCGAACGCACGTGAGTGCGTGAGGTGGAGCGCAGAAAACGGGTCGTGTTGCGTGAGCGATACGAGCAGGTTTTCGGAGCGGAGCCGTCAACATCTTTAACAACAATACACGGGGATGTACTGGTTTTGACGCTGTGATTGGTAGATCCGGATTGCGGGTGCGAGCGCTGTTCTCGCTTATCAACGAGCAAACTAAATTAAACGACAATAAAGTTGTTTCAATGGCTGATTTCAGAGCACAAAGACTCGCTGCTTAATTCTAGCAGTTTAGCCCTTCTAGCTTGACCATCTTGCCGTTAAGTTAGTCGAGATTATGCAAGATGCAGTGTGCAAATGATGGTATGCACATCAAGATTTTCCATCAAAGGTTAGGCTTCCGTAAAAAGTCTCTGGATTAATTCAGGTTATGTGAATTCCCATATTAATCCGAGCAAATAATTCACTACACTCGTAGACGTCAGTTTTTATCCACAATGGACGCGGGTTCGACTCCCGCCATCTCCAGATTTAACAAGTAGAGAGCGCCATTGCGCTCTCTTTTAATGCAATTTTCCCGCACAACGTGGGCTTTTGCCGATTAAAGAGAATCTACTACCTCTTTAAAATCGAGATTATTTCTTTTATTAACCCCAAATTCTCTTTGAGCAAATAAAAAGAGTCCTTTTTATTTTAATTTTTATATATAATAGTAAGCATGAAGGACAGATTATTAATTATATTAGCAATTATTATCTTATTTATTGTTATAGTTTCAGTATTTTTCCTAGAGCACGATATAAATTCATTTATACTTAACCTTTTATATGCATTTATTAGTTCGCTATTGGGTGC
>CANAXK010000072.1 GCA_947365485.1 uncultured bacterium | reverse complement strand
AGGCTGAAAGATACTATCTTGAAGCGCTCGAAATCCAGCCGCAGAATGTGCTAGCGCTTACATTTATGGGACTAAACAAACTTATTTTGAACCAGCTTGATGAAGCAAAAGACTACATCCTGAAAGCAATGAAGGTAAACCCGCACCATGAGTACATCCAGTTCTGCGCCGGAAGAATCCTGTTTGCAAGAAAAGAGTTTGAGGAGGCAAAACGCTATCTTGTGAAGGCGATTGAGCAGAATCCTGATGTTGAGACCCAGAACACGCTCGCGCTAACTTATTACGAGCTTGGAGAGTACGATTCGGCTTTGAATATTTTTAACAACCTGCTTGCGAAGCGCCCTGACAATGTTTCGCTTCTCATGAGCACAGCAAGGTGCTACGAGGGGCTCAAGGATAATGACAAAGCGCTTGAGTATTTGGAAAAAGTCGTTACGATTTTTCCAGAGGACGAAGAGGCGCATGAGATGATAAGGAAGCTGTCCTAAGAATTTCGGGCAATGGATTCCTGTTCTTTTTATTTTAATCTTGTTTTGTGGGTGAACTAAAGATAAAACGTATTTATGAAGAACCGCAAAAAGAGGACGGAATCAGGATTCTGGTTGACCGCCTCTGGCCGCGGGGAGTTAGCAAAAAAGAGGCAGAGCTTGACTTTTGGCTCAAAGATGTTGCGCCGGATTCTGATTTGAGAAAATGGTTCAACCACGAGCCGGAAAAGTTTAAGGAGTTTTCAAAACTCTATACAAAAGAACTGGAAGCCGAAACAGACAAGCTCGAAGAAATAAAAGCCATGCTAAAACACAAAAACGTGACCCTGCTCTACGGTGCAAAAGACCCCGAAATCAACCATGCGGTTGTTCTTAAAAAGTTTATTGAGAAGATGAAATAATTAGTCTTCTCTTTTTGCATTAAAATTTATGTGCTTGTGCGTGCAGTCGCAAAACGGCTTGTTCTTTGAGTTTCCGCACCTGCAAAGAGTCTGCTTGTTCCTGATTTCGTAACTCTTTCCATCCGCGCTCTCAACCCTTATTCCGCCTTTGACCCACAACGGCCCGCTTATTCCGTAACACCTGTCTTCCAGAATGTCGATTGATTTTTCAAAAACTCTCTCAAGCTGATTACCCTGCCTGTCAAAAACAAGCAGACGCCCGGCAGGACACTGGTTTGCTTCCTCGATTACAAGCTCGTCGTTCTCACCATGTATGAGGTTCCAGATAGTTCCTCCGGCATCGCAAAAACGTGCCAGAGCGCAGTACTTTTCGTTGTCATAGAGTATCAGGTTCTTGCCTTCGTATTTGACAGCATTCTTAAGAATCGGTTCAAACGAAGCTGTTTCTGTGCCGTCAAACCCGCAGCCCGAGTGGGTGCCGTCACAAAACGGAGGGGTTTTGCTTTTCCCGCAGCGGCAAAGCGCAGCAGGGCTGGTCTTGAGCTCGTAAGTCTTTCCGTCCTCGTATTTTATCGCAATATTGTTCTCATCAGAGATGATAATTTTTTCGTTAATCTTATCAAGCCCGTATATCAGATAAGGCCCGTCTTTTGTGATTTTTATGTATATTTCGTCCGGATTCATTTTTCCCCCCGGACGTATTATAAATTGGTGCTTGAAAAGATTCTATTGCCGAATCCGCTTAAACTCGATTTCCGGCTTGTTCTTTAAATTACCCTTGACCTTAACCCTGAAAAAGTTTTGGCTACTTAATCTGCCTTCCAATACCGGAATTTGTGCGAGCTTGTCCTCATACAAATCGAATGTGTGCTCTGCTCTTACGGCAAGCTTGAGAATGAACCTGAGCGGTATAAAAAGAACCCTTATACCTTTTGCAGCACCCGCGTTGTAATTCCCGTACAGATTCAAATCAGCGTAGCTACTTTTAGTGTCGTACTCCCCGTCAAGCAGGAACGAAAGCGATTCCTGGCTTGATATCAGGCGGATGTTTTTAAGCCTTGAATCCTCAAGATAAAAACTTCCGCTAATGTCAGAGCGAAACGGCTCTTTTGTGTTGAAATCAACATTTGTGAGCTTCAAAAATTTTGTTAGTTTCTGGTTCTTGATGGCAAAATCTTCTGTGCCGAATTTTGTGAGCGCAGCATCTTTCATGCTGAATACCGCACAAACCTTCTTTCCGCTAAACCGGAAAAAAGCGTCAATGATTCCCTCTATCTGGTCAGGTAAACCAAAGAATAAGCCTGCAACCTTGTTGGAATTTATGCTGCGCGCAGCAACATCGATACATTGTGAATCGTTATTGAAATCGTATTGTCCTGAGGCAGACAAAAATCCGTCTGCAAACTCCACGTCTTCTGATTCAAAGTCCAGAATGTCTTCTACGTAGCTTCCTCTGAGCTTTACTCTGTCAAGCTCAAGCCGGTCTTTTTGGAGCCGGTTTACATGGAGTCTCCAGTTTTCAATCTGGATATTTTTCTTCTGTGATTTTGATTTAGCGCCCTGATTTACTATAACAAATCTTTCTAAAAACACGTCCATGTTGTAAACATACAGGCCTTCGGTCTGATTTTTAGCGAGCGCTTCGCAGGTGAAATCTTCGCCTCTGAATTTTCCAAACCCTTTTACAAATATTTTTTCTCCGGCATGGGCTTTAGCGCCGGTTATAAAAAAATCCTTGACGTGAGTGTTTCGGGCTTCCAAATCACCAGAAAACCGATTGTCTGAATAATCGTATCTTAGCGCTCCTTTGAACTCTCCGCCCTGTGTGTATTTCCCCTTTGAGTCAATAACACTGATTGGTATGAACCCGTTTGTTTTGCCAAAAATATATGAGGGTTTGAATTTTTCTCCGTGTTTTACAAAATAGCCGTTTCCGCTCAAAAGTGTCTTGAAGTGACCGTTTTCGTATTCTGAATAAGTGTAATTCTTCCAGTGAAGATGATTCCCGTCTTTGAAAGTTGCGAAGAAGAATTTTCTGGCTCTATCCTGCATGCCTAAAAACATGTCTTTGTATTGCAAATCGTTTTCAGGTGGGATGGTTAGAAAATAGTTTACCTTGTTTTTCTTGTTCTTTGTATTGTACGTGACTTTTGCATAAGCCTTGTTGTGGATTGTGAGTTCAGGCACGTACTTGAATTTTTCCGTGAGTGTAGCCGTGACCTCGCCGTTAACTTCGCTGTGCGGGGTTCTGAAGTTTGTCACATAGATTTTGTGGTGCGCTTTTTCACCGCCGAGCAGCGCGTCAGCATCTGAGCTCAGGGTTCTGCCCTCAAAATGCAGGACTGCTTTTGGAAAGAGCACAGGGATATTGAACCAGACCATGTTTCCGCTAAGGTTTGTAAAAACGCAATCACCATAAGTGCCATTAGGTGTGATTTTTACATCAACATCAACGAGGCCTCCGTAGTTTGTGAAGTTTTCCAGAAACTTTTTTGAGCTGTCTTTTGATTTCTGGATTGCAAGCATCACTTTTTCAACATCGGCAGCCGGCAGGTCTTTGCCTTTTAGTGTGAGGCTAAGGTTTTTTGCATCAAGGACAGCTTCAAGGTTCTTGAGCTTGACCCCGCTTTCCAGCTGGATACTTTTTGTGTCTATTTTGTAGACCATAAGCGGGGATGTCTCGACTTTTAGCCCTTGTGTGGTGACCTTTTTGCCGGTTTTTGAGGTGAGGAAGTTTGAGAGGGTCTTTTGGGAGCTCAAGAATGCGCCGAATCCGTAGACGAGGAGCAGGTAGAGCGTAAGTATCATGAGGACTGAATAGAGGAATATCTTCATGTTCTCATTTTTAACTTAAAGTGCGGTATTTTTTAATACCGCACTTTCTATAGTTTTTTATACTAGTAGCGGGGTGAAACATGTCGTTTCACCCCGCTATCCAAAAATTTCACCGGCGATTTTATGGTGTATAGTATCCCATCAGATTTGCCAGTCTATGCTGTTTTTCCGCAGCTTCTTCAATGTTTCGCTTGATTTGTTCAAGCTCGTCTAATAAAGTATTTAAGTCTTTACGTCGTTTGCTCTCTAGGCGTTCCTCCTTTGCTGTCTGCCTTTCTACCTCGTCCAAATCGACTTCTATCCAATTGGGCGAAAAACAATTTTTGTTGTATTCCTTTCTGTTAGCCATTAATAGCTCCTTAGTAATTTTTGGCGGGCTTGATGTTGCTTATGCAATTTTTTATAAGCCAGACAATGTTCGATACCATATTTTTGCACTCAATGTAGTCTCTTCTTACTTCCTGAAATTCCTTTGAGTTGAAATCAAATGTGGTCATTTCTGAATATTCAATAAGTGCTTCGTGTTCGTCCCGTTCCATAACATACCTCTTAATCAACAGCTATACACAATTTCTGCTTTTTTTGTCTTCCTTTGTTTTCTGCTTACAGATATGTTATCGGTATTTTTTTGAAAAACTTTAGGGTTTTTTGAAGAATGTTTACAAAACGTTACAAACGCGGGCTAAAGTGCTTGATTTAACAGGGTTTTACAAATTAAGATTATATAAAGGCTCTGTTGGAGTATGTTAAACTTGTTATATAGAGAGTAGATAACAGGAGGGAATTATGATACCTATTTTAGATTCAAAAAGACAATATGCAAAAATCGGAAGCGAAGTAGAAAAAGCAGTGTGCGAAGTTTTACGTTCTGGCTCATACATTTTAGGGCCAAACTGCAAGGCTCTGGAATCTGAGCTTGCAAAATACATCGGCTGCAACTACACAGTTGCTTTGAACTCCGGTACAGACGCGCTTCACCTTGCTCTTAGAGCTCTTGATATAGGCGCTGGAGACGAAGTTATTACAACAGCTTTCACTTTTGTTGCAACAACAGAAGCAATCGGAATTGTGGGTGCAACTCCTGTATTTGCTGATATTGACCCTGATACTTTCAATATCGACCCTAAGAAAATCGAAGAAAGAATTACACCAAAAACAAAAGCAATCATTCCGGTACACCTTTATGGCCAGCCTTGTGATATGGACGCTATTATGGACATTGCAAAGCGCTACAACCTTTATGTAATCGAAGACTGCTGCCAGGCAATCGGTGCTAAGTACAAAGGCCAGATGGTTGGTACTTTTGGTGATATCGGCTGCTACAGCTTCTACCCGACCAAGAACTTGGGCGGCATGGGCGACGGCGGTTTAATCACTGTTAACAGCGAAAACCTCAAAAACAGAATCATCGCGCTCCGTAACCACGGTGGTGCTGTAAGATACTACCACGATGAAATTGGCGTAAACTCACGTTTGGACGAAATTCAGGCAGCGATTTTGAGAGTTAAACTTAATTATATTGACGAATGGAACAGCGCAAGAAGAGACCATGCAAAGACTTACAACGAGTTGTTTGCAGGCTGCTCTGATATCCAGACTCCGCAGGAATTAGACGACACTTACTGCGTATACCATCAGTACACAGTGAAGATTCCGAACAGAGACAACATTCATAAGATGTTGCAGGAATCAGGAATCGGTGCAATGCTTTATTATCCGGTGCCTTTGCACTTGCAGAAGGTTCATGCTCATCTTGGATGGTCAAAGGGCTCTTTGCCGATTACTGAAAAGAATACAGGGCTGGTTATTTCGCTTCCAATGTTCCCTGAACTTACTCTGGAAGAACAGAAGACCGTTGCTTCAACTTTGATTAGCTGTATCGAGAAATCAAAAGCACTTGCATAAGTTGATGAAATTAGTGTATTATAAAGGGGAGAACTAAATTAGTTCTCCCCTTTAAACTAGAAATAAATAAGAGGAAGATTTATGAACAATATTGTTATTTATTCAACAAAGCCAATGCCGGATTTGCAATCAGTCCTTATGGATATTGACGAAGCAGATGTCAGAGTAGTATCAATCGACCAGATGAAAGACTATGCTGTAATTAATCCGTCACTTATGATTGTTGAAAACATTGACATGGCAAAAGATGCTCTGATGACAAACAAATTCCCTTGTCCAATACTTTTCTTTGGTCCGACACGACGCGATGTTACTGTTAGAGCAGAAGGTTTCGACTTTATTAAAGACCCTGCAAATACAGATGAGTTGATTGTCCGTGTTAACGCTTTGCTAAGAATAAAAGCAATCAAAGACAAACTTGAGAGAGTCTCTACAACAGACGATTTGACAGGGCTGCACAACAGAAAATACTTGCAGGAACGACTAGAGGAAGAAATTTCACGCTCAAGACGTTACGGAACAAAACTCTCCTGCATCCTGTTTGACCTCGATTTTTTCAAGGTTGTAAACGACATGTACGGCTATGAGTGGGGCGATATTCTTCTGAAAAACATTGCTAACAAACTTAAAGCAGCTGTGAGAAAGGAAGACATCCTGACACGCTACGGTGACGAGGAATTTTTGCTTGTGCTTCCAAACACTTCAGAAGAAAACGCGTTCTTATTCGGCGAAAGATTCAGACGCGAAGTTGAAAAGATGGAATTCATTCCAGCAGGCGAAGAAGAGCCGCACAGAGTGACAATCTCCGGCGGGATTTCGACTTACCCTTGTATGACTGATGTTGAAGAGGACGCAAACACTGTTATCAGGTATGCAGAACACGCGCTTTATAACGCTAAACACAGAGGGAAAAACAAGATTATTCAGTTCTCTCAAATGAATTTGGAAATGTAAAGAAAAACGGCTTATATAAGCCGTTTTTCTTTACATTGGCTTGCAAAAAACCGGAAATAGCCTTATCATATTATACATCGATGTGTGTGATATAGGAGACGGTATGAGAATAAACGAAGTACAAAACTCCACAGCTTTTCAGCATAAGATTTTTCTGGACATAGGTGCGAGTAATCCTAAAGGAACCTTGAAGATAACGGCCGTTACTGATTACGGCAAACAGATTTTGAAAGAAAGCGGCCCTAATTCGTATCTCAATAACACAGTAAGCGGGTTTGAGAACGCAAAAGATTTCATAAACAAAGTTGCGAAAATCATTAAGCGCACTTATAACAGGGTTTTGTTAAAAAGCAAAAGCGGTGAATTTCCGCTCTCACCGGAAGAACAGCTTCTTTCCGGTGTAGCTGTCTTTGTACCGGGAACAACTTATGCCGCAAAGGGCAGACATAATACAATCGCTTTTATGCCTAATTTGCGCACAAAAGAAGGCGAAGCCCTTACAAATGTTGACTTCACAGAGTATGAGGAATCCCTGAAAAAGCTTCCAAAGGAAGAAACAGGAATCGCTGTTAATCCTAAAACATTTGACCTGGTCGTAACAAAGGATTTGGGCGGAACAGGTGCCGCGCTTGCTCAGATGATGGCAAAGAAAAACATGCTTAAAACAGGCGATTATGTTATGGGCGTCATGACAGGCGGAGGGTTCGGAAGCGTTGATTTAAAGGTCAAAGGTAAAAATGTTGAGATAGAAACATCTGAAAGCAGCAGCTATATTGCGGGTAATTATCAGGCCTATGATGCGTTTGCCAATATTGTTGAGGATACCGTGAACAGCCCTGACCCTCAAGCTAGTTTAGCGAATTTGAAACAAAACAATAACAGAATGCTCAAAGATAATATTCAGGTTCTGGGTAAGCTCGGACGCCAGGGAGTAAACGTAAAAAGCCATATC
Source organism: uncultured bacterium (assembly GCA_947365485.1). GTDB lineage: Bacteria > Cyanobacteriota > Vampirovibrionia > Gastranaerophilales > Gastranaerophilaceae > CAG-196. Next base: position 599 of record CANAXK010000072.1, on the reverse strand, counting down.
GGGGCTTTCTGTACTGAAATCGGACGCCCTGATTTGTTCAAACTCTTGCAGGCTGTGGGTGATGCGCGTATTGTTGAGATGAACAGAATGTGTGTTAGTGAAAAGGATACGGAATTGTTGGAACAAATCCGGAGTCTTAAGAATGAGTTTATTGAAATCGAATCCACTACTGATGGAAAGATTGCTTTTGAGCTTAACGAAGAATTTTTTGGCAGGGAAAAACTGAAACAGGCAAGAACAGCTGCAGTTAATGATTACGCAAACTCAATCTCGCTTATTTCAATAAATAAAATCAACGATTGTGTTAACAAGGTAGTTTTGCTTGGCCCGTTTGCACACGGGGTTAACCAGTATGTAAAAATGCATAATGAAGACTTTGACGGGGCAAAAGACTTGCCGGAACTCATTATCCAGAAGGTTAAAACAAATATCGACGAAAAACATGCCGACCTTCCTTCAACAGACAAGCTGATGAAGATGTATAACTGAATTGCTTCCATAAGATCCAGCTGTAAGGCATTTTCTTAATGGAGAAATTAAGGCAATTTCATAATTAGATGGGGAGGGCCCAGCGAAATGTGGGTGCTGTTATCTATGGG
>CANAXK010000071.1 GCA_947365485.1 uncultured bacterium | reverse complement strand
GGCACAACGCAAAAAATGTGCCTGATGACGCAATAATTATTAAAAGCACAGCGATAAGAGACAACAACCCTGAAGTTGTCAGAGCAAAAGAGCTTGGGCTAAGTATCTACCACCGCTCTGATTTGCTTGCTGAAATAGCTGAAAGCGCACAAAAGAGCGGAAAATGCTTTATCGGATTTTCAGGCACACACGGCAAGACAACAACAAGCGGACTAGCTTCATATATACTAGAGGGGGGGGGATTCGAACCCTCGTTTGTTGACGGTGGTATAATACCGAAAATCAATACTAACGCACAACACAAAGGCGGAAACCATTTTATTGCAGAGCTTGACGAAAGCGACGGAACAATTGTTAAGTACCATCCTGATATCCTTGTTGTTAATAATCTTGAAGAAGACCACATTGATTTTTACAAAAATGGTATGCCGGATTTGGTAAAGACTTTTAACAGGGCAATTTCACAGGCTAAAAAGGTTATTGTTAACAACGATAACGAGGGTATAAAGCTTCTGGACGGTGATTTTATTACATTTGGACTTGATGAAGCGGATTATACGGCAAAGAATATTAACTACTCAAAAGATGGCACGACTTTTGATGTTTACCACAACAATCAGCTGCTTGTGAACCTGAAAATCCAGCTTGCAGGCGTTCATAACGTGTACAACTCTCTTGCGGTTGCGGCAGCTCTTCATGAAGCTGGAGTTGAATTAAAGGGATTGGAAAAACCTTTCTACGATTTTACCGGCATGGGAAGAAGGTTTCAGAAGGTCTGTGAATTAAACGGGGTAGAGGTGTATGACGATTACGCGCACCACCCGACCGAGATTAAGGCAACGCTTGACGCTGCGGCTTTAAAGTTTGGAAAAGAAAACATTGTTGCTGTGTTCCAGCCTCACAGGTACACGAGACTGCAATCTCTGTGGAGTGAGTTTTTAGGCTCTTTTGAGGGTGCGGGAAGGGTTGTTGTGACAGATGTTTATGCAGCTTCTGAAGACCCGATTGACGGTATTAGCGGTGAAAAGTTTGCTTCTGAACTTGATGGATGTGAATATATTTCAGGAAGTATGGAAGAAGTAGCTGAAAAACTTTTGTCGGAGCTAAAGAAAGGCGATGTTGTGATTGGACTCGGGGCTGGGACAATTACGGCTTTAGGAAAGAATTTAGAGAAAAGGTTGAGTGTGTTAGCAGGTTGACACCTCACCCCGACCCTCTCGGGGTAAATAATTTAAGTTTGGAATTTTTCTACAAGCTTGTAAGATTATTGAAAAGGAGAGGGGGAGATTAGGATGCAAATTAAGGAAAACTTCGAAATAAAATCATTAACAACATTCAAAATCGGCGGAAAGGTCAAGAAAGTCTACTTTCCGGAGAGCCAGGCCGAGCTTACAGAGCTGCTTAGAGAACTTGATGAGTACATTGTACTCGGAAGCTGCTCCAATGTTCTGTTTTCATCTAACGGATACAGCGGAAACGTGATTATAACCTCGGGCATGAAGAACTTTGAAATCAGGGGCACTAAAATCTATGCTGATTGCGGCGTAAAAGGTCCTTTGCTTGCGCAGAAAACTTGCGAAGCATCCTTGAGCGGGTTTGAGTTTATGATAGGCTTCCCCGGCTCAATTGGCGGTGATGTCTGCATGAACGCAGGTGCCCACGGCCAGAGGATTTCTGACTGTCTGATTTCCTGCTGCCTGTTTGATAGAGACACTAACGAAATTGTCTATAAGAAAAAAGATGAAATGGAGTTTTCCTACAGGCACTCGCTGCTTCATGGCGGGAGATATGTGCTTCTTTATGCAGAATTTGAACTAAAGAAAGCTCCGCAGGAAGAGATTAAGGCACTTGTAGAGCGGAATCTCAATTTCAGAAAAACAATCCAGCCTTCGCTTGCCACTCCGAATGCCGGAAGCGTGTTCAAGAACCCTGAAAACGACTCAGCCGGACGTTTGCTGGATAAAGCGGGCGTGAAGGCGTTTGATATGGAGCGGGTTAAGGTTTGGGACAGCCATGCAAACTTTATAGTAAACAAGGGCGAGGCAACTTCAGAGGATGTGCTTGAGCTCATGGTGAAGATGTACAACGCTGTCAAGGATATGTACACAATTGAATTAAAGCCGGAAATTATATTTATCGGCGACATAACAGAAAAAGAGGAAGAATTATGCAATATACTATACAAAACAAAGACGCAAAAATAGCTGTTTTATGCGGCGGTATGTCATCAGAGCGCGATGTTTCGCTTCGTTCAGGCAAGAACTGCCTCGGTGCATTGCATAGACTCGGGTACATAAACGCGCAAATCGTTGATGTGTCTGAAAATGTTATGAACGATCTTAAGGGGTTTGAATATGCTTACAACACCCTTCACGGCAAGTACGGTGAAGACGGATGCATTCAGGGCGTTCTGGAGATTATGAAAATACCTTACACAGGCTGCGGGGTTATGGCGAGCGCGATTTGTATGAACAAAGAGTATACTAAAAAGGTTATGAAGACAGCTGATTTGCCTTTGATCAAATCTGTATATCTGCTTCCAGATGAAGACCCTGTTGAAAAAGTCAGAGACTTGCAGTATCCGCTTATGGTTAAGCCCGTTTCAGAAGGCTCAAGCTTTGGTATGGCAAAGGTTGACTGCGATGGCGAGCTGGTTGATGCGGTTGAAAATGCGCGTAAATACAATGCTGATATACTTATTGAAGAGTATCTGGTCGGGATTTGTGCGACAGTTGGAGTACTTGAAAGAGACGGAAACCCTTTTGCGACAGAGATTCTGGAGCTTAGACCTAAAAATGAGTGGTATGATTACGAGTCAAAGTACACAAAAGGCATGACAGAATTTATTCTTCCGGCTGAACTTTCAGAAACCATGACAAAACAGGTTAAAGAGTATGCTGTAGAAGCGTTCAAGGTTTGCGGCTGCTCCGGTGTTTCAAGGGTGGATTTCCTTATTGTTGGAGATGTTCCATATATTCTTGAAGTTAACACTAATCCGGGTATGACCGACACGAGCGACCTGCCGGCACAGGCAAAGGTGTGCGGAATCGATTATGACAATCTTGTTTTGATGATACTTAATAGCGTGGGATTGAATAAATAATGTCAAACGAGGAAATGCACCATCCAAGTTATAACCAGAACAGACGCTTGCAGCAGGCTAAGATGCAGCGCCAGATTAGGCGTTCGCAAAAACGGCTTAAACAGCTCAGAGCGCTTCTGAAATTCATTATAATCGTGCTTATGATTGCGCTCGGTGTGTTTATCCTTAAACTGCCTCAATGGCGCCTGCATACAAATGCTTTTGACAGTCTGAACAGCTCCGCGCTTGAGATTGTAAACAACAGAATTGTGCCTTCGCAAAAGGTGCTTGCAGCGCTTCGTAGGAATCAAGTGTGCACAAAACCTATCTTTCTGGTAAAAACTGAAAATCTGAAAAAGAGTATAATGCAGCTTGAACCGGTGCAGAATGTTTATATAAGAAGATTTTGGTTCCCTGCAAGACTTCAAATCATTGTGATAGAGCGCACTCCAATACTTACAATCGCGCCTAATATTGATGTACCGCCAATTGCGTTCTTTTCAACAGACGGTAAGCTTATTGGTCGCGATTATATGCCTTTGTCAGAAGATTTCAAAACATATAGAGTCATAACCCGCGGCACAGGAGATGATTACAGAAGCTGGGATCAGGCAAAAGTCAACCAGTTCAGAAAACTCGCTGCCACTCTTGAGATGGACTCCGGCGAACAGGTCGAATACATTGACTACCGCAACCCTAAGGATGTGTATGTCAAGATTCCGACTGCAAATATAAGACTCGGAAGCTTTAACCCCGGTACTTATGAGAAGATTCACAGAATCCCGTCGCTGCTTCCGCAGGTCAAAATGCTTAACAAAAAAGTTAAGTATATTGATTTGATGTGGGATACAAACTATTTCAAGCTGGATGAGTAAAATGCCGGAAAGCGCGTATATCCATATACCTTTTTGTAAATCAAAGTGCAAATACTGCTCCTTTGTGTCTTATAACAAACCCAAGCTTATGAAGGGCTATGTTTTTGCACTCCTGAAAGATATTTCTACAAACTATTCAAACGAGCCTCTGAAAACCCTCTACTTTGGCGGCGGCACACCATCTCTGCTTCCGGTTGACCTTTTGCACTTGATTATGAAGAATTTTACTCTTGCTCCTGATTGTGAAGTCACGCTTGAAATCAATCCGGACGACGCAAGCGAAGAATACCTTTCGGTCTTGCGCAAAATCGGGATTAACAGACTAAGTATAGGCTCGCAAACCTTTGATGACAGCGTTTTAAAACTTATCGGACGCAGACACTCGGCTTCTGATATTGAAAAAACTGTGAGACTAGCAAAGCATGCCGGTTTTGAAAACATAAGCGTGGATTTGATTTACGGGCTCCCTACTCAGACTGTAGAAGGGCTTAAAAAGGATTTGGATAAGTTTTTGGAGCTTGGAATCCAGCATATTTCAACTTACGGCTTAAAGATTGAGGAGGGTTCTTTCTGGGGCAAACACGTGCCTGAAAACCTTCCGGACGATGACCTTCAAGCTGACATGTATGAAATAGTAAATGGGGTGTTGGAAAATAACGGATTTTACAGATATGAAATTAGTAATTTTGCTCAAAAAGGTTTTGAGTCGCGCCATAATCTGAATTACTGGAACAATGATGAGTACTACGGGTTTGGCTGCGCAGCACATGGGTATGCTGACGGGGTTAGGTATTCTAATTTTGTGGAGCTGGAAAAATATATCTACTCCCCTGATGTGCATGAGACAGGGCATTTGCTCACAAAAGCGGAAAAGCTTGAAGAAGAGATTTTTCTCGGGTTTAGAAAAACCGAAGGGGTAAATGTAGAAAGAATAAAAACCAAATTCGGCGTGGACTTTAAGGATAAATACAAGGCGATATTGAGCAAGTACAAAGATTTTATTGAGCCAACACAATACGGTTACAGGCTCAATATCGCCGGAGTCCTGATAAGCAACGTAATACTTGCAGAGTTTATCTAATTACTCAATATACTTTCCGTCAAAAAGCTCAAGCACCATTTTTTCCTGATCTGATTCAAGCCGCTCCTTGTCCCTGACTTCAAGTTTAGGCTCTGCAGCCGGTGCTTCCTTTGCTTGCGGCTTAACTTCAGGCTCTTCTTCCTGCTCAATTATTGGAGGGGGTGAGTTTTTTTTTTCTTCCTCTACAGGAGCCGGCTGCGGTGCTGAAACTGTTACAGGCGCTGCCTGTGCTGCAAGCTCGGCATCTCCAGCCTGCGGAAGCCGGATTGATACTGAAACAGCGCTTGCGCCAAACATAGCGCTTGCAGCGTCCACAATCATCTGTTTTTTATTGGTGTCACTAATCTGTGAGACCAGTTTGTCGTTCTTAAATGTAATAATAACCCCGTCCGGCGCAATTTTTACCGGAGTTGCAAGGTTAAGCAGGGCTCTTGTTGAAGGGCTCTTGATGTTTGCAAGCAGTGTTTGCCACAAAGTCTGGATGTCATTGCCGCTCGGCTTCTTAGAAACAGGAGGAGGGGTGAAATCGTCTTCCTGTTGTGGCTTAGGTGCTGTTGGTTTTTGCGGTGCCAGTGCAGGCTGGCTAATCTGCTGTTTAACCGGTTCCGGGGTTTGAACAGGCGGCGGCTGAATCGGAGCCGGACGAGTTACAACAGGCTGCGGTGCAGGAATTGATACTCCTCCGCCTTCAAGTGCTTTGACGCGGTTTTGCAGGTCTAGAAGGGTTGAATTTTCTGTCATGTTAGCAAGATCAATCATCCCGACTTCAAGCCACAAATGCTGATTAGAAGCGAGTTTTACTTCTTTTATGTAATAGGTTATTCTCTCAAGCAAAAACACAATCTGCTGGGTTTCAAGCTGGTCTTTCTGTTTGGAAAGCTCTTCAATTTGAGGCTCGTTCAAGCCTGTAAGCTCGCTCAACAGGTCTTCTTTACAATTTTTTACTATCAAAAGATTCTTGAAATACTCTGAAAGGTTGGTTAGAATCTGCAACGGCTCATTGCCTGAATTGTAAATCTCGTTCAGGATTTCAATTGCTTCGTTTGGCGCAGAGACAATAATCTTGTTGCTAAGCTTGTTCAGAACATCAAAAGAGATTCTTCCAAGCACCGCATTAACATCATCAACGCTTATCTGTTTTGTAACACCAAGAAGACTCAACTGGTCTAAAAGCGATATACTGTCGCGCATTCCGCCTGCGGAGTTTTTAGCGATAGCAAAAAGTGCGTCATCAGAAATATTGATTTTCTCTTCATCAGAAATGTATCTGAGGTGTTTTACAATATCATCTGTTGTAATTCTTCTGAAATCAAAGCGCTGGCAGCGGCTCTTGATTGTGTCCAGAACCTTGTGGACTTCGGTTGTTGCAAGTATGAAAATAACGTTTTCCGGCGGCTCTTCAAGCGTTTTCAATAGCGCGTTAAACGCATGGTTTGTGAGCATGTGGACTTCGTCTATGATATAGATTTTGTACTTGCCATGAACAGGAACATACTGGATTTTTTCAAGTATGCTCTGGGTGTCTTCCACTTTTCGGTTGCTTGCTGCGTCGATTTCTATTACGTCAATCGGAACCGAATTTGTAATGTCCTGACAGCTTTCGCACTCACCGCACGGGTGAATTGTCGGACCGTCTTTGCAGTTAAGTGATTTTGCAAGGATTCTGGCTGTAGAAGTCTTCCCTGTACCTCTCGGACCTGTGAATAGGAACGCATGGGCTATTTTTCCAAGCTCAATAGCGCTTGTCAAAGCCTTTTTTATATGCTCCTGCCCCACAAGTGTGTCCAGCGTTTGAGGACGATATTTTCTGTATAATGGTACATAATTCCCGCTCATATTACCAGTTTACCATAAAGAAATTTTATATTAAAATGAGCTTATGAAAAGAGGGCTAATTTTATTATTGTCGTTTATAATGACTACAACACAGGCATTTACCTTTGAGTTGGTTTTGCCGCGTGAAAAAAAATCCACTGTGAATACTAACTACGCTTTTTTTGTGGGTAAAGCCGGAAATTCAGAAACCATTGTTATAAACGACCAGAAAATATATATCGCGCCAAACGGAGCGTTTGCGCATTCCGTAAAACTCCATGACGGAGATAACAGGGTCGTAATCCGATCCAGCTACAATACTCAGGTCTATAGATTTTTTAAGAACAAGAGAACAGCGGCTGTGCCGGAGGCTGTGTGCGATTTTGACACAAAACGTGCGGTTGTAAAAAAAGATAACACTCCGCTTAGAAGTACGCCTGTGGATGCGGGTATGAATAGGATTTCGCATCTTTTTAAAGACACAACACTTCTTGTTAACGGCTCAAAATCAGGATTCTACAGAGTTTTTCTTGCAAAAGACAAAATTGCATGGATTGCCATGAAGGATGTTGAGGTTGACTGCTCTGAAAAAGAACTTGAGCCTGCGACTTTTATCACAATGGACAGCAAAAAGTACAAAAATGCCGCGGTTCAGACCGTAAAATTCACGCGCAATCTTCCTTATACAATCGAGGAGCGCGAAAAAGAAATCGTGTTCAGAATATACAATCCGGAGCTTTCTGACAGCTCTGTCTACACTGTTAATATGCAAAAGCCTGATAAATATACCTATAACACGACTTTGAAAGACGGGCTTTATACTTTCAAAGTTAATGCTGTGCCGGAATGTTTCAAAGACTGCACAATTGTTGTTGACGCAGGTCATGGCGGTACGGAAAAAGGTGCAATCGGCTGCCTCGGTGACGAAGAAAAAAACATTAACCTGAGAATCGCTCTTGAACTTGCAGAGCGGCTTAAACTTATGGGTGCAAACGTAATCCTGACCCGCGAATGCGACGGGAATACTTCGCTTGAAGACAGGGTAAAGATTGCAAAGAACTGCAATGCTAATATTTTTGTGAGTGTTCATCTAAATTCTATAGGCGATATTCCTATAAATGTGCATAAAAACAAAGGCACAAGCGTTTATTACTACAATCCGAACTCAAAGAGGCTTGCCGAATGCGTAGAAAAAACTGTCACCCAGTCTGCCGGTACTCGCAAAGACGGGGTGCGGACTGCGAGTTTTGCTGTAATAAGACCTACTGAATACGTGGGAATCCT